>JAIBHM010000005.1 GCA_020028535.1 Armatimonadota bacterium
ACAGTCCGGGGACCTTCACGATGCCGAGCACCGACAACCCGAGCAGCACAACGACGAGCCCCCCGACCCGGCCCAGCCACTGCCGGTTGGTCATGACAAAGGCGCCCAGCGCACTCGCTGAGGCGCCCATGGCAGTAAAGATAATCGAGAATCCGAGGACAAACAAGCCCATAGTGACGAGCACCTGGGCGAGGTGTCGCCGCCTCGCCGCCGGATCGAGCTCTGTGAGCGAAATGCCGGAGACGAATGACACGTAGCCCGGCACCAGAGGCACGATGCAGGGCGAAAGGAAACCCAGCACGCCGGCCCCAAACGCCAGGAGCAGGTTGACCTCCATCATCGCGCGACCGTCCGCAGCATCGACACCAGTTCCGCCTCACCCGCGGGCCCGTAGCCCGCCTTCACCAACGACCCGTCCTTCCCGATCACCGCCCAGAACGGTTGATACGTGAATCCGTACAACTTCGCGACCTTACCGTCGCCATCGTACCCATTCGCAAACGTCAGGTTGTGGCGCCGGATGAATCCTGCGCAGGCCTCCTTCGAATCGAGGAGACCTATACCGACGAACTGCACGCCCTTCCCTTTCCACGCCTGCCAGGTCCGCTCCCACACGGGGGCGTCAGCGTTGCACGTCACTCACCACGGCGCCCAGAACAACAGCACCACCGCGGAGCCTCGGGCGTCCGCGAGCCGGAAGGTCGTCCCGCTGAACAATTCCAGATCAAACTGCGGAGCGGTCCTGGGAGCAGCCGGCACGGGCTGCGCCATGCCGGGCACGATCAACGCCGCCAACACCAGGGCCAGGATCCTCATACCTCGCCACCTCAACGTACGCATCACGTCGGACGCCGCGTTCCCGCCGTGTCCACGCTAACAATCTTTTGTAAAGAACTTTTGCGGGAACCTCTCCCTCTTTTCCTGCCCCCGCAATTCTGCGCCCAGTCCGGCGGTCGCAATGATTTCAGGACCGGGGTCTGACATGAACAACCGATCCCGGTCCGGCCCCCAGCGCCTTGGCCGCGCTCGCCTCGCGGATCGCGATCTCAGCGAACCCATCGCTGCCGGGGACGACCAGGAGCCGGTTCGGGGCTCCGTCACCGTAGGTCCGGGCGACGATCGCGGACGTGGTCCTACCTCCGGCGCGCACCATGACGCGCTTCCCCTCGGCCGGCAACAGTGACGCCGGGATGTTCGTGATCAGATTGCCAAACGCGTCGGCGTAAATGATTTCGCCGGTGAGTGTGCCGCGCTCCAGCTGGCCGGTGCCGAATTCCAGGTCCGCGAATTCCGACGCGGGTGAGCCGAGCGCGGACGGAAGCATGCCCTTTGCGAGCAGCCCTGCCACCGGCGCGAAGAGATCTCGCCCGTGAAACGTCGCAGACCGGATTCCGCGCAGCAACTGTTCGTCGTCGATGGCATAGGCCCGGGGCGTGCCGACCCTCCGCGCCGCAGGAACCAGCAGTCCATTGTCCGGCCCGACGAAGAACTGTCCACCCGACGTCAGGACCAGTGCGCTCCGCGGCGTGCCGACACCGGGATCCACCACGGCCAGGTGGATCGTCCCGGCGGGAGTGAACGGGGCGACGGTGAACAGGAGGTAGGCGCCGGCGCGGATATTGTGGCGCGGGACTTCATGGCTGATGTCGATGAAGAGCGGATCGCAGTACGATGCGATCACCGCCTTCATCGCCGCCGGGTAAGGCCCGCTCGAGCCGAAGTCGCTGAGCAGCGTAATCAGGGCGCTCATCAGCGCGCGCCGCAGAACTGAACGGCGGTCTGTGCGAGCACCTGCGCGCAGCGCACGACGCTCTTCACGTCCACGTACTCCTCGGCCGCGTGCGCCCCCGCGCCCGACGGTCCAAAGATCACCGTGGGGATGCCGGCGGTGCCGAGGATGGCAGAGTCCATCCACGGCGACAGCCCTATCACCCGCAAAGGGGCGCCGAGCACCCGCTGCCCGGCAGCGGAGAGCGCCAGGACCACGGGCGCGTGGGGTTCGATCTCGTACGCCGGGCGGAAGAAGAACACGCCGACTTTGCCCTCAGCCACCGCATCCGCGCCGACGGCACGCTGCAAGACCTCCCGCATCTCAGCCTCGATGTCCGCTGCCATCTCTCCGGGCAGCGTCCGCCGCTCCACGCGAAGCACGCTGCGGCTGGGATAGGTACTCAGTCCTTCGCCGCCCTCGATCAGCGACGCGTGCACTGAGGCGCGGCCCAACAGCGGGTGCCGGTGTTGCGGCAGCCGCATGGTCTCCAGCCGGCGGAGCTCGACCAGCACGCTGCCCATCGCGGCGATCGCATCGCGTCCCTCATCATACCGGCTCCCGTGCGCGGCCACGCCGGCCGTCTCGAACTGGACCCAGGCAAATCCTTTGTGCGCGATCCCGATCTGCAGCTCGGTCCCCTCCGTCACGATCGCGGCGTCCGCTCGAGCCGTACGCACGAGCGCCTCCGTGCCAAGACTCGCGTATTCCTCGTCCGCAACAAAGGCCAGCATGAGATCGCCGCGCAGCCGGTGCTGCGCCCGGATCGCCGCCGTGGCCGCAAGCATCGCGGCGAGCGAACCTTTCATGTCGTACGCCCCGCGGCCGTAGACGCGACCCTCGCGCTCGTACGGCGCGAACGGCCGATCCATCCCTTCCACGGAGACGGTATCGACGTGGCCGTTCAGCAGCAGACTCCGGCCTCGCCCCTCACCCCTCAGCGTCGCGACCACGTTGGGCCGGCCGGGAGCGGCCTCGGCGATCTGTACATCCAGCCCAAGGTCCCGGCACAATTCTGCGAGGCAGCCCGCGATCTGTGCTTCACCCGGAGCGCCGGGGGAGAGCGAGGGGTTGATGGAGTTGATCGCAATCAGACGACGCAGCACATCCAACAGGTATCCGCGGTCGATGGTGGTCATCGGCAATTCAATGCTGGCACGCCGGGCAGAAGAACGAAGGACGTCCGCCGGACCGGGCGGCGACAATCGTGCCGTCACCGCGCGGACACGGCTGACCGGCACGGCCGTAGACGGCCAGACGGACCCGGCCTTTGCGCTCCAGGGCGTCGCTGAACTCCGGCTCTCCACCCCGTGCGATCCCGCTGCGAAGCACGCGGCGCACGGCCTGATGCAGGCCTTCCACCTCCGCCAGGGTGAGCGCGATGGCCTGGCGGCCCGGCCGCAGCCCGGCCGCATGGAGGATCTCGTGTGCCCACAGGTTGCCGATGCCCGCGATACGCTCCTGATCGGTGAGCAGCGCGCGCACCGCGACCCGCCGCTGCATCAACTCCCACAAACGCTCCTTCGTGAATTCCGCGGACAGCGGGTCCACGCCGAGGTTCGCAAGATATTCGATCCTTGGGAGACGTCGTTGCTTGTACAGCTCGATCGTGGAGAGTTGCAGCTCGCGGAACTCCAGATCCCCGCCCCGCTTGAAGTGCACGATGACCGCGGTCTCCCTGTCCGGCCGGATGCCCTCCGCGGAGAACCGCAGCAGCCCCCAGAGCTTGAAATGCACGACCAGAACCCAACCGCTGCTGAGAGAGATCAGAAGCGCCTTCCCGCGCCGCTCGACCTTGCGGACTGATTTCCCGGCAAGGACCTTGGCAAACTGTACCGGACGGTGCGTCCGGATCGCCGCCGGCAGGCGCACGTCGACGCGCCTGATGGTCCGGCCGATCAACGGCAGAAGACTCCGGCGGACGGTTTCGACTTCCGGCAGTTCCGGCACTTACTTCAGCAGCCTCGACATCCTCCGGTCGGCGTAGACCTTTCCGCCGGTCTGGCATGCCGGGCAGTAGTAGGTCTCTTTCTCTGCGTAAGCGACTTCGGCGATCGGCGTCCCGCAGCGCGGGCAGGGCTCGCCGCCGTGGCGGTGCACGCGCAGCAGCTCGAGCGGCTCGCGCGTCGGGAGCTCCGCAGCGAAGTGGCGGCGATGCTCCTCGAGGGCCCGCCGCATCGTCGCCGCGATGGCGGCGTGGAGCGTACGCACTTCCGCAGGCTTCAGGCGGTCAGCGCGTACGAACGGAGAGAGCGGCGCCTCCCAAAGGATTTCGTCGGAGTAGGCGTTCCCGATCCCGGTGACGTAGCGCTGCAGGGTGAGGAACCGCTTCAATTGAACGGCCTCACCGGCCAGCATCGCGCCGAGCCGCTCCGCGGTGAATCCGGGATCGAGCGGGTCCGTACCCAGGCCTGCGATGGGTTCGACCTCCGCCATCCCTGATGTCTCGAGCACGTAGACCGAGGCGCGCTTCTTCGGTCCCAGTTCCACGACCCTGACCTCGCGCCCGTCGTCCAGCACGACACCCAGCGCCAGGTCCTTTCCGCGCGCCCTGGGCGGACCGATCTGCACGCGGCCGTGGCGCATCAAATGAAGCACGAGGGAGAGGTCGCCCTCCAGGTCGACGATGACGAGTTTCGCGATCCGCCGGACGCCCCTGATTCGCCGTCCCTGGATCGCCGGAAGCGGCGGCTCAAAAGTCTTCAACAGGGACGGACTGTGCAGCCGGACGCGGGCGATGGTCCGCTCCCGTACGCCGCGGTCGAGATTCTCCGTCAGAACCTGGATGAACGGCAGTTCAGGCATCGAACATCCGGCGCAGCTCGACTCGCGCCGACTCCACTGCCTCGCGCAGCGCCTCCGCCGCGAGCGCGCCCTGCGCGAATTCCGGGCGACCCCCGCCCCGCCCGCCGCGCGGCTCGAGGATGCGCCGCAACAGCGCCGCGGCGTCCAGATCGAGCGACGGCGACCGCGCGATAATGATGCGGCCCCGCGCCGCTCCGAAAACGACGACAGAAGATTCCGCGGAGACGATCTTCCCGGCGAGCGTTCCGGCTTCATCCGGAGACCGGTCGAGCACATCCGCGATGATCTTCGGGCTGCCCCGCGCTCCGTCCAGGTAGCCCCGCGCTTCGCTCGAGAACAGCCGATCCCGCAGGTCGGCGATGACGCGCTCCCGCTCTTTCAGTTGCCCCGACAGCCGGCCTATTGCCTCGGCCACCTCGCGATCCTTCACCGTGAACGATCCGGCCAGATCCGAGACGAGCGTGCTTTTCCACCGATAATCGCGGAGCGCGCGCCACCCGCACAGAAACTCGACGCGGACGCCGCCTTTGTACCGCTCCCAGCGGCGCAGCTTGATCAGCCCAATCTCACCGGTCCGGCGGACGTGCGTCCCCCCGCACGCGGAGCGATCGAACTCCTCCACCTCGACGACCCGGATCTGCCCCCGCTTCTTCGCCGGCCGCCGCAGGCCCAGAGTTGGGAGCTCGGATTCATCCACCATGTGCACAGGCACCGGCCGGTCCTCGAATATGACGGCGTTGGCGAGATCCTCCGTTCGGGCTGCCATTTCCGGCGTGAGATCGGACAGGTCCAGATCCAGCGTGCACACCTCCGCCCCGAAATGCACCGAGATAGTCTGGGCGTCGAGCGAGCGCAGTGCAGCCTGGGACAGGATGTGCTGCCCGGTGTGCTGCTGCATGTGGTCGAATCGCCGCGGCCAGTCGATCTCGCCGCGCACGTCGCCCTCGATCGGCCGTGCCACGACGTGAACGACGGTGTCCTCATTATCGACGACGTCGATCACCCCTGCATCGCCGAGTGTGCCGAGATCGTGTGGCTGTCCCCCGGAAGTGGGAAAAAAGGCCGTGCGGTCGAGGACGACGGCGTGGCCTCGATCGTGCGGCCGCACGTCAAGCACGCGGGCATCGAAGACACGCTGATAACTGTCAGCGTAGTACAGGCGCTCAGTGGCGCGCAAAGGAGGTACGGTCATGCTTGAGACCCTCTTGTTCCTGGGGATCCTGTGGTGGCTGTTCACCCAGAATCGCGAGACGTAGCCAAAGCGCCACCTGCTCCCCTGACAGAACTCGTCAGGGGGGCGGACTCGTAAGTCATCTTGTAAGTCACCTCGAAGGAGGCGGGTGCCATGCTTACGGCCCTACTGATCATCGTGTTGCTCTGGTTGCTCGTCACGCGAGCGTAACGACTGCAAAGAGCAGTGTCCGCGGGGGATGAGGCCATCTCATCCTCCGCGGGTGTTTTTCTCTCCACTCTTCAGGGCATAGAGCCGCGCGGACAGCACCGGCGCCAGCGCAGCGATCAGGACCTGTTCCAGCGCCGCCTGGCGCTCAAGCAATCCGTTGGTGAGCAATCCGATGGCGCCGAGCGCTTCATGGGCCTCGGGCTCGTCCAGATACGCGTCCACGATTGCGCCGAGCTCTTCTCCCCCAAGCGCCCGAGCAGCCATCCACTCGGGCAGCGGGAAGCGGATCCCCGACGCGAGGCTCTCACGGCCGCCCCGTTCGACCACAGCAGCCCATGCGCAGATCCACGTCCCATAGGCATCCTGGAAGACTCCACCCTCGATCCCCATGCCGAGATCCGCATCGACGAGCCGCTGCGCCTCGCGCGCCCGGCGCCTGGCGCCGCGAACGGCGTCCTCCTGGGTCGTCGGCTGCGCCGCCACACCGGATTGGACCTGGACGCCTTCCACCGCCGCACCGGGAAACGCGCGCCCGCAGACGGCCCGCGCCGCCCGCAATTTCGACTCACTGGTGCTGCCGACCGCGATGCGCATAGGTTCATGTTATACTAACGCGCGCCATGGATCCCATCCTCTTCCGATGGGGGCCTCTCGTCATCCGATGGTACGGCGTGATGATGGCGCTCACGATCCTGGCCGCCCTGTGGGCCGCGTATCGCCTCAGTCCCCGCTTCGGAATCCGGCCTGCCCTCATCGATCGTCTCGCCGTGCTGACCATCGTCCTCGCATTCATCGGCGCGCGCGCAGGCTACATCATCTCCCACCCCGCGGAGTTCACGAATCCCGTCGAGATGCTGCGGCTGGACCACGGCGGACTCACCTCCCACGGTGCGATCGCCGGCGGGCTGGTGGCGCTGTGGATCGCCTCACGCCGGGAGCGCGTCCCCTTCTGGGATCTCGCGGACGCGGTGATATGGGTGGTGCCGATCGGCAACATCTTCGTGCGGTTCGGCAACTTCATGAATGGAGAACTCTACGGCGACCCGACCTCGCTGCCGTGGGCGGTGAGATTCCCGGGCGTCCCGGAGCCACGACACCCGCTGCAGATCTACGAAATGATCCTGGCGGTGGGGATCCTAGCAGTGGCCTTGAGCATTTCTCGACGCCGCGCCTTCTCGGGGCAAGTGTTTTGGACGGTGATCGTGCTCACGTCGATCGGCCGCATCGTACTCGATCTCCTCCGCAGTGAAGACCGAATCTGGTGGGTCATCACCTATGGCCAGATCCCGGCGGTGGCGCTGATCCTGATCGGCACCTGGTTCTTGACCAGGCGTCGTGTGGTACGAGCAAAGGACGTTAGGGGAACATAAGGGAACATAAGGGACACCCCGGTAGGTCCCTTATGTTCCCTCAACTCGGTCCGGACCCAGTTGATGTCGCAAGCCGATGATGACCCAATTGGGTTGTTGCATCCAGCCGCGTAACCAGCTCTCGTGGGCCAGGTGCGTGCGGCCTACTCGGGCTCGACCACGCCGCCGCCGCGAATTCGTTCAGGCTGGGAAACCTCGCAGCAACTCGGTCCGGACCCAGTTGTCTTCATCGATTTCTTCTCTGGAGTCTTCACCTCCACTGAGGGAACGGTCATCGGCCGGCGTGTTACGACTGGAGGGATGTACTGGTTGGACCTGCGCTACAGCCACTCCCCGGCCAGCTACGCCGAAGTAGGGTGGTGGAGCTGGGGGATTCAACTCAGAAGGCAAGTTGACTTCGCCGCCACATCTGGTTGGGACCTGGGGCCTACCTGACGGTCGGGATGAGGTTCTAAGGTCGTTCAATTCGTCGGGCGATTATAGGCATCCATGACCCCCACAGCCACACGCCGTGATGGTTCATCGCGCGCTCCTGTGGACTCACGTACCCGGCATTTCCACCATAACCTCATTGTTCTTCACGGACACGCGTAAGGCAGCGACCGGCCGGCGCGCCGGCGGCCCCACGACCGCCCCGGTCGTGATGTCGAACTTGCTGCCGTGCCATGGGCAGGTCACGACGTTCCCAGCGACGTCGCCTTCGCCGAGCGGCCCGCCCACATGCGTACATTTGTTGTCCAGCGCGTAGAAGGTTCCGTTGAGGTTGAAGAGGGCGAGGGTCCTGCCCGCGGCCTCGACCACCATCCCCGTCCCCGGCGCGATATCTCCTACCGCGGCAACCTTGACGACCGGCACGGCTGTCGCCTCCGCCTACGTCTTGCGCTTTCCCGACGCCGTGACCTTGCCCTGCAAGGCCTTGACCGCTACGGCGTAGCCGGTCAGCAGCCCGTGATAGAAGCCGCGAAAGTCTGGAGCACTGACCTCGCCGTACTGCCTGTGGGCTCGATCTGTGGCCAGAACCATCCGCCGCCAGGCTGGGTTGTCCTTGGCGCGAACGAGAATCTTGGCGACCAGTATTTCAACCGCCTCAGGTTGCGCCACCGTGAGCCGTCGCATCCCTACCACCTCCTCCCTAAAGCTCTTTTGGCGGATCTACCTGAGCGCCTGCCCCAGCTGTTGAACGAAGGCCGTCACGGGCGCCGGGAAGACGCCGAGGGCCAGCACCCCGATCACCGCCACCGCGAGCGCGGCGGCCACCCAGCGTCCACCCGCAAAGCTCACGTCGCCCTGCGGCTCGCCGGTGAACATGGTGTACGCGACGCGCAGATAGAAATACGCGGACACCACTGACGCGAGCACGCCGAGGACGGCGAGGGCCGTCTGACCGGCGTCGAGGGCGGCGGCGAAGACGTAGAACTTCGCAATGAATCCGGCCGTCGGCGGTAGTCCCGCCAGCGAGACCATGCACACCGCCATCGCGGCCGCCAGGGATGGCGACCGCGAGGCAAGACCCGTCAGATCGGTGATCTGATCCGCTTCCTCGCCGCGACGCTCCAGCATGAGCAGGACCGCGAATGCACCCAGCGTCATGAAGGTGTACGCGAACAGGTAGAAGGCCACGCCCCACGCGCCCTGCCGGGTCCCCGCCGCCACGCCGATCATCATGAACCCGGTGTGGGCGATGCTCGAGTAGGCGAGCAGCCGCTTCAGGTTGGTCTGCAGGAGCGCGGCGAAATTGCCCAGGACCATCGTCAGGATGCTGAGGAGCGCCAGGGCCCCGGCCCACTGCGCGGTTTGTGCACCCAGCGTCCCAGGGAAGACGCGCAGCAGCGCGGCGAACGCGCCGACCTTCGCGATCACGGACATGTAGGCGGTGACCGGCAGCGGCGCCCCCTCGTACACATCGGGGGCCCAGGCGTGGAACGGCACGACGGCCGCCTTGAACGCCAGCCCGATCAGGAGCAGGCCGATCCCGATGCGGAGCATGATCGAATCCGACGCCGCCACGGCGCCGAGCCGCACGAGGCTCGTCGACCCCGTGACGCCGTAGATGAGCGCGATCCCGTAGAGGAAGAACACGGAGCTGAACGCGCCGAGCAGGAAATACTTCATCCCCGCTTCCTGCGAACGCAGGTCGTCCCGCGCATACGCCGCCAGGACGTACAGGGGAATGGAGAGCGTCTCCAAACCGAGGAAGATCATGATTAGATCAGATCCGGCCGCCATGACCATCGTGCCGAGCGCCGCAACGAGTACGAGCGCATAGAATTCGCCGGCCTCCAGGCGCGTTCGTTCGACGTAGTCGCCCGAGAGCCACACCGCCATGACGGCGCCCCCCAGCGCGATCGTCTGCAGCACCAGCGCCGCGGCGTCGCGGCTGTACATCCCGCCGAACAGCGCCCGCGCATCCGCCCCCAGCGCCAGCGTCTCCGACAGGGCTGCGATGAGCGCCAGGGTGGTCGCCCAGCGCAGCGGCGATTGGCGATCCTGCACCATGAAGGTCCCCCATACCATGATCACGAGTGCCGCTCCTGCGACGATGAGCTCGGGCCACAACGCGCGGAGGTCCGCAACCGACGGTGTCACCGTCTGGCCTCTACTCGCTCGAGAAGGGCTCTCACCGAAGCCTCACTGCGCTGGAGCAGCGGCGCGGGATACAGGCCGATCCCGAAGATCAGCAGAATCAGCGGGACGAAGATCAGGAGCTCCCGCGAGGTGATCTCCACCACGCGCGGCCGGGCGGCGACGACAACCGGCCCGTGCATCACCCGCTGGTACATCCACAGCAGGTACACCGCTGAGAGAATGACCCCTCCGACCGCGAACACCACGTAGATCGGAGCAACCCGGAACGCACCGAGCAGAATGAGAAATTCACCGACGAAGCCGTTGGTGCCGGGCAGCGCCATCGACGACAGCATGATGATCGTTGCCACGACGGCAAAGCGGGGCATCAGCGCGGCGACGCCTCCGTAGTCGGCCATGAGCCGCGAATGGGTGCGATCGTAGAGCACGCCGACGAGCAGGAACAGGCCGCCGGTGCTGATCCCGTGGTTGACCATCTGCAGCAGGCTGCCCTGCAGCGCTTCCACCGTGAGCGCGAACGCCCCGAGGGTGACGAAGCCGAGGTGGCTGACGCTGCTCATCGCCACCAGCCGCTTCATGTCGGACTGCGCCCACGACACCGCGCCACCGTAGAGGATGCCGATGACCGCGAGGATCGCGAACAGCGGCGCGAACTGACGCGTGGCCTCGGGGAACAGCGGGAGCAGGAACCGGAGGAAGCCGTAGGTGCCCATTTTCAGAAGCACGGCGGCCAGGACGACGCTGCCGGCCGTGGGCGCCTCGGTGTGCGCGTCAGGCAGCCAGGTGTGCAGCGGCCACACCGGCACTTTGATCGCAAACGCCAGCGCAAACGCCCCGAACAGCCAGGCCTGCAGGGGCATCGGCACGACCACGTCTCGCAGCGCGAGAAGGTCGAAACTCCGCGCGCCCGCGGGCCCACTTTGCAGGTAGAGGCTGATGATTGCCACGAGCATGAGCGCGCTGCCGGCCATCGTGTACAGGATGAACTTGAACGCCGCGTAGGCGCGCCGCGATCCGCCCCACAGGCCGATGATGAAGTACATCGGCACGAGCACGGCGTCCCAGAAGACGTAAAAGAGGACCAGGTCCAGGCTTAGAAACGTCCCGAGGAGCGCGGTCTGGAGCACCAGCATGCTGACCGTGAACTCCTTGACGCGCTCGGTGACAGATGTCCATGAGGAGAGGAGGGCCAGCGGCATAATGACGGCCGTGAGCAGCACGAGCGGCAGCGAGATGCCGTCGACGCCCACGTGGTACGAGATCCCGGCGGCGGGGACCCAGACGGCGCGCTCCTCGAACTGCATGCCCGCCGTTCCCGACGCAAACCGCAAGAACACCACCGCCGCGACGCCCAGGGCGGCAAGCGAGGCGGCCAACCCGGTCCAGCGAATGGCGTCACTGCGGCGGCGCCCGAGGAGCGCCACCACCACGGCTCCACATAGAGGAAGGAAGAGCAGGGCGCTCAGATACGGGAATGTCATCGGAGCAGCCACCACCCGATCAAGAGCACCGTGCCCGCCAGGATCGCGGCCGCATAGTTCCGCACGTAGCCCGTCTGGAGCCGCCGCAGCGACGCGCCGGCTCGGACGGCGGCAAGACCTATGCCGTTGACCGCGCCGTCGATGACCCGCAACTCCACCGTCGTGGCGAGCACCCGCCCCACGCGTTTCGCATTACCCGCGATGACGCGGTCGTACAGCGGCTCGAGGTACCACTCCAGTTCGAGAAAGGTCCCGACACGGCCGAGATTGATCTGGCGCCTGCCGCGGTAGGCGAAGTAGCCGACCGCGATCCCGAGGAGCGCTACGGCGGGCGTGAGGAGCGCGAGCCACAGGGGCGCGGCGGCGCCCTCGTGGGCGGTGAGACCAAAGAACTCCTGGAGCCCCTGCACCATCGGCCGGCCGGCCGACTGCGCGCCAAGCGCTCCGCCGCCGATCGACAAGACCGCAAGGGCCGCCATCGGCCACCACATCGACGGCGGTGCCTCATGTGGGGCGACGTGATGCGCGGAGGGGGGAGCGAACGTCATGATCGCCGCGCGCGTGATGTAGACAGCGGTCACCAGCGAGGTGAGCACCCCGGCCATCCACAGCAGCAGCACCGCTCCGCCGTCCGCGCGCAGGAACGCCTGCTCGAGAATCAGATCCTTGCTGAAGAACCCGGCGAACGGCGGGACGCCGGCCAGCGCCAGGGCGCCGATGAGGAAGCTCCACATCGTAAAGCGCAGCGGCCGGCCCAGGCCGCCGAGGCGGCGCATATCGATGGCGCCGTGCATCGCGTGCATGACACTGCCCGCCGCGAGGAACAGCAGCGCTTTGAAGAAGGCATGGGTGGTGAGGTGGAACATCCCGGCCGGCATCGCCGCCACACCCATCGCCAGGAACATGTAGCCGAGCTGGCTGATCGTCGAGTAGGCGAGGACGCGCTTGAGATCCCACTGCACGAGCGCGATCGTGGCGGCGAAGAATGCGGTCGCCGCGCCGACTGCGGCCACCACCATCTGCGTCAGCTCCGCGCGCATGAATAGGGGGTGCAGCCGCGCGATCATGTACACACCGGCGGTGACCATGGTGGCGGCGTGAATCAACGCGGAGACCGGCGTGGGTCCCTCCATCGCATCCGGCAGCCAGGTGTACAGAGGGAGCTGCGCGGACTTCCCCGTCGCCCCGATGAAGAGCAGCAGGGTGATCGCGGTGAGGGCGGGCGGCGCGATGGATGCGGCCCTTTCGCCGATCCGACCGATGTCTAGGGTCCCGGCGGTGACGGCCAGCAGGATCATCCCGAGCAGGAAGCCCGCGTCGCCGATGCGGTTGACGACGAACGCCTTGCGGCCGGCTGAGGCGGCCCGATCCCGCTCGAACCAGAACCCGATGAGCAGGTACGAGCAGAGACCGACCAGTTCCCATCCCACGAAGAGCACAAGCAGCGAATCCCCCAGGACGAGCAGCAGCATCGAGGCCACAAAGAGGTTCAGGTACGAGAAGTACCGTGGGGCGGCGGGGTCTTCCGCCATATACCCGATCGAGTAGACGTGAATCAGGAAGCCGACACCGGTCACGACCAGAATCATGGTCGAGGAAAGGCGGTCCAGGAGCAGCCCGGCGCGGACCACGAAGTCTCCGGCGGCGATCCACGTGTACAGCGGAACGACCCATGGCTCTGCCCTCTCAGGCTGCTGCACCGCGTTCAGCGCGATGAGAAACGAGAAGCCCACCGCGGCGCTGCCGACCACACCGACCATACGCCGGGGGAGATAGCCACCCAGCAGTCCATTCAGCAGCCAGCCGAGAAGTGGAAAGGCGATGATCAGAACCAGCGGCACGTGGCTATCCTCGAAGCAGATCCACGTCGTCGATGTCCATGGTGTCGCGCGTGCGGAAGATGGCGATGATGATGGAGAGGCCGACGACCACCTCCACCGCCGCGATCACCATGACGAAGAAGACCGTGACCTGCCCTTCCACCGTGCCGAACTGGCGGGCAAAGGCCACGAAGGTCAGGTTGACCGAGTTCAACATCAGCTCGATCGACATGAAGATGACCAGCGCGTTGCGGCGCACCAGCACGCCCACCACCCCCATGGTGAAGAGCAGGGCACTGAGGGCCAGGTAGTATGGAATGGGCACGCTCATCGGACGAATGGCCGGCCGATCACGACGGCGGCGATGATCCCGACGATGAGTACCATGGACGCCAGCTCGAACGGCAGCACGTAGGTGGTGAACAGGGCCCCTCCCACGAACTGCGCGCTGCCGAACTCTGACCCTATTGTTGAGACCGGCGCGCTGCGGACGGTGCGCAGGACCGCCAGGATCGCCGCATAAAATGCCGCCGAGAGCACGAAGGCGGCGACGCGCTGGCCGCGGAGCTTGCTCGGCCGCTCCTCGCCGCTGCGGGCGTGCAGGAGCATGATCACAAAGAGGAAGAGGACGACGATCGCGCCGGCGTAGATGATCACCTGCAGGGTGGCGACGAACGGCGCCGCGAGGAGCAGATACATCACGGCCAGGCTGCCGAGCACGAGCAGCAGGGAGAGTGCGCTGCGGACCGGCTGCGCGCTCGCGACGACGCCGACGCCCCCCGCAAGAGCCCCCGCGGCAGCGGCGGAAAAGATGATGATCTCGATGAGGGCGCTCACCTGGGGCTAGACTTCCCGCTGCGGATCCCGCCCTGAGCTGCCGGGATAGGGCTCAGTCAGCATCGGCTTCGTGTAAATCATCGACTCGCGTGTGTACCCGGCGAGCTCATACTCGCGCCCCAGCACGATCGCGCCCGTGGGGCACGCTTCCTCACAGAAGCCGCAGAAGATGCAGCGGAGCTCGTTGATCTGAAACTCTGCGGCATAGCGCTCGCCCTTGCTGACCTGATGCTCGGGTGTGTTCTCCGCGGCCTTCACGTAGATGGCCTGCGACGGGCAGACGATCACGCACAGTTCGCACCCGACACAGCGTTCCATCCCGTCCCCATAGAGCGTCAGCCAGTGGCGTCCTTTGAACCGGGGCTGTACGGCGGTGCGTTTTTCTTCGGGATACCGGATGGTGATTGGCCGCTTGAACAGGTAGCGGAAGGTGACGCCGAGTCCGCGGAGCATCGCGACTCCCTGCCGCGCGTACCGCAAGATGGTGGATCGCCTGCGGTCGTTCATGTCTGCCGCAGGATGACCCAAATCGACGTCACCACGATGTTCAGGAGACCGACCGGTACCAGGAACTTCCAGCCGAAGGCCATCAACTGGTCGTGGCGCACCCGCGGCATCGTCGCCCGCAGCCAGATCAAGAAGAAGATGAAGACAAAGCTCTTCAGCGCGAACCATACCACCGGCGGGAGCAGCGGGCCATTCCAGCCCCCCCAGAACAACGTGGTGGCCAGCGCGCTCATCGTCACGATGCCGATGTACTCTCCGAAGTAGAACATCGCGAACTTGAAGCCGCCGTACTCCGTCTGGTACCCGGCCACGAGCTCCTGCTCGGCTTCGGGCAGGTCAAACGGAGCGCGATTCGTCTCAGCGATGGCCGCCACCAGGAAGATGAGAAATCCGACCGGCTGCAACGCCACGAACCACAGCCGCTGCTGCGCCTCGACGATCTCGACGAGACTCAGCGTGCCGGCGGTGAGCACGACTGCGATCACGGCGAGGCTGAGGGCAAGCTCATAGCTGATCAACTGGGCGCTGCTGCGCAGGCTTCCGAGCAGAGAATACTTGTTGTTCGATGACCAGCCGCCGAGGATGATCCCGTAGACGCCGATGGAGGACGCGGCCAGGATGAGCAGGATCCCCACGTTCACGTCGGCCAGGTAGAGCGTGACCCGCCGGCCGAAGAACGAGACCTCAGGCCCGAAGGGAATGACGGCGTAGACGACCAGCGAGGTGACCATCGTGATCGTGGGCGCCACCAGGTAGACGATCACGTCCACCTGCGCCGGCCGGAAGCTTTCCTTGAACAGCAGCTTCACGCCGTCTGCCAGGGGCTGCAGGAGGCCCAGCGGCCCGACGCGGTTCGGTCCGTAGCGCACCTGAAACTTGCCGAGCAGTTTGCGCTCCAGCAGAGTCATATAGGCGAAGGTTGTCAGCAGCAGGAAGATCAGGACAGCGCTCTTGACGGCGGCCAGCGACAGGTCAGCCATTACCCTGCCCTCCCGCCACCGTCACCAGCGCGCGCACCCGCACGCGCGTCACCGCTTCACCGGCGCCCACGATGGCGTTGACCGGGGCCGCGTCGTAGCCGCGTGGGACGTACACGTGGCCTGGGAGGACGGCCTTCGAGACCCTTGCCATCACGGCAATCGAGCCGCGTCGTGCCGTCAGCACGATTGGGTCGCCGTCCGCGACCGTGGCCCTCGCTGCATCATCCGGATGCAGCATCGCCCAGGGCTCTCGTGCCAGATCGGCAATAGCCGGCGATCGGCCGCTCATGCTGCCGCGGTCGAAGAGCACATCGCCGACGATGAGCGCCAGGGGATACTCGCCGTCCGCGGCGGTCTCGCGCCCATCGGATTTCTGAGCGCCGGGAGCGGACACGGCCCGAGCGGGCGCCGCAAGCGGCACGATCGCATCGACCTCCAGACCGGGGATGAGAGTCTTCATCTCATTGAAGATCTCCTCCCACCCGCTGTAGGCGATGGTTCTCCCCAGGCGTACGGCCAGGCCGCTCAAGATCTGCCAGTCGCCTCGCGCCTCACCCGGCCCGCTCACCGCCGCATGCACGCGCTGGACCCGTCCCTCGATGTTCGACACCGTCCCGTTTTTCTCAGGGATCACGAGCGCCGGAAGGACAACGTCGGCTGCCTGCGCGGTCTCCGTCAAAAACGCATCCACCACGACGAGGAACGGCAGACGTGACCGGGCGGCCGCCCAGCGAGACCGATCGAGGACGTCGCTTGAGGGATCAGCGCCCGCGATGTAGAGCACGTCGAGCTCCCCACGCCCGGCGGCCTCGATGATATGTGGACCGCTGAGCCCGGGTTCGACCGCGACGGGCGCTCCCCAAACGGTTTCGAGATCGCCACGAACCTGGGCCAGCGGTCGTCCTCCCGGAGATGTATTCGGCAGCAGCCCGGCGAGGGCTGCGCCGAAGGCGTTACCTCTGCCACGCATAATCGACGGTTTGATCCCGAACTTCCCGCAGAGGTCTTCGACCTCTGCGTACATTGTCTCGCCATCAGCGGCCTCCAGCGCCGTCTTGCCGATCATGACCATCGGCCGCTTGGCACCCCGCAGCGCCTCACCGGCGAGCGCGATACGCCCGAGATCCACGCCGCCCACCTCACCCGTCTTGGGGCTGTCGCCGCCTGCGGCCTGCGCCAGCGCCGCGAGCACGGCGCTGCCTTCGTGGTAGTCGTGGACGAGGTGATGAGCGACGAAGCGGTCGATCTCGAGCGCCTTGGGTGTGATGGCGATGATCGCGGCACCGCGGTCCACCGCCTGCTTCATCCGCAGCCAGAGCACCGGATACTCTTCGGTGAGATCGCACCCAACCAGAAGGAAGAGGTCACGTGTCGGGATCTCCCCGATCGGCGAGGTCATCCCCCAGCTCACGCCGAGGCTGGGTCCGTCCGCGCGGGTGTCCAGACGGTGGTCGAGATGCGGCGTGCCTACGACGGTCCGGAAGACGCGCGCGGCGACATAGGCATCCTCGTTGGTCAGGCGCGCGCCCGCGAGCAGCGCGACCCGGCCCGGCGCGGTGGCCCGGATCTTGCGCGCGACCAGATCCAGCGCTTCGTCCCAGGACGCAGGCTGCAAATCGCCGTCTTTGCGGATGAGCGGCTGTTGGAGCCGCTCCGCATGCTGCACGTAGCCGTGGCCGAAAAAGCCGAGGTCGCATAGCCAGATATCGTTCAGGTCGGGCGCCTCGCGCGCCTGGGTGCGCATGATCGTGTTGCCGCGCACATCGAAAAACACGGCGCAGCCCACACCGCAGAAGGTGCACACGCTCGGCACACGCTGGTTGTCCCAGGGCCGCGAGACGAACCGGTAGGTGCGCGAGGTCAATGCGCCCACGGGACAGATGGCGATGGTATTGCCGATGAACTTGGAGGCCGCCGGCAGCGTGAACGGCGTGTTGATCTCGCTGGTGAACCCGCGCTCGAATCCCTTCAGGGCGTCGTCGCCGGCGATGATCTCCCCGAAGCGCACACACCGCCAGCACAGGATGCAGCGCTCGCGATCCAGCACCAGCGCCGGTCCGAGGGAGACCGGCTTGGCGAAGTCGCGCTTCACTTCGACGTAACGGCTGCGGCCGGGCCCATACCTGAACGTCTGATCTTGCAGCGGGCACTCCCCGCCTTTGTCGCAGATCGGGCAGTCCAGCGGATGGTTGATCAGCAGGAATTCGAGGATGGCTTCTTGCCCCGCCTTGACGTCCGGCGTCGTCGTCGATACGACCATGCCCTCTGCCGCCTCCTGCGTGCACGAGGTCACGAGCTTCGGCGTTTTCTCCACGTTGACCAGACACATCCGGCAGGCGCCCAGCGGCGGCATTCGGTCGTGGTAGCAGAAGATCGGGACGTCGATCCCCGCTCCCCTGGCGGCGGTCCAGATCGTCGTGCCCTTCGGCACGGTGACCGGACGGCCGTCGATGCTCAGGGTGACGATCGGGACCTGATCACTCATGCGCGCGCCAGCGCCTTCACGTCGCAGGACCCGGTCTTGATATGGTGCTCGTATTCGGGGCGGAAGAAGCGCAGGGTCGAATAGATGGCGGGCGGCACGCTTTCGCCGAGCGGACAGAAGCACGTGCCGGTCATCCCCCTGGCGATGCCGTCGAGCAATTCGATGTCCTCCAGACGCCCCGCCCCGTGGAGGATCCGATCGAATACCTGACTGATCCACACCGTGCCTTCCCGGCACGGTGTGCATTTTCCGCACGATTCCTCCCGGTAGAATTCCACAGTTCGAGCCACCACCTCGACCAGGCAGGTGGTATCGTCCATGACGATGAGGGCCGCGGAGCCGAGCATCGAGCCATAGACGTCGAGCTTCGCCAGATCGTAATCCATCGGGGTGTCCAGGAAATTGGCGGGGAGGATGGCTGAGGATGAGCCGCCCGGGAAGCACGCTTTGAAGGTCCGGCCCGAATGCAACCCATCCGCCGCCTCGATCCCCTTGCGGATGGTCGTCCCCAGAGGAAGTTCATAGACACCCGGCCTTCGCACGTGTCCGCTGATGGAGTAGAGGATGGGCGAGCCCTGATCGCGGTACCATTGGTGTCCCTTCGCCAGGATCCACGCCACGTGGCACAGGGTCTCCACGTTGTTGAGCGCGGTCGGCTGCATGTACAGGCCCTTCACCGCCGGGTAGAAGGGGGGTTTCAGCCGCGGCATGGCGCGGCGGCCCTCCAGCGATTCGAGGAGTGCCGTCTCCTCGCCGGCGATGTACGCCCCTGCGCCCGTGGCCATGACCAGGTCCAGGTCGTAACCGCTCCCCTGGATGTTGCGGCCGAGGTACCCCTTGGCGTACGCCTGGGCGATGGCGCGCTCCAGGATCGCGCGGCCCTGATGGAACTCGCGGCGCAGATAGATGAACGCCTGGCGCGCACCGATGGCGTAGCTGCCGATCGCGATGCCCTCGATCAGACGGTGCGGATCGCCCTCGATCAGCGTCCGGTCTTTGAACGTTCCGGGCTCGCCTTCGTCCGCGTTCACGACGAGGTATTTGGTCACTGCGGGATCCGTGGGCACGAACTTCCACTTCCGTCCGGTCCCGAAGCCTGCGCCGCCGCGACCCCTCAAACCCGACGTCTCAACCTCTTCAATGACCTGCGCGGGAGCCATGCCGAGCGCCCGGCGCAGACCCTCATAGCCGCCCCGCCCCACGTAGGCGTCCACTTCCCCGTGATCCGGCTCCTGGATGTACTTAAGTAGAAAGGATTCAGCCATACCTGGCCAGGATCTCGTCGAGGTTTTCCGGCGCGAGCGGTCCATGCCTGTCCGGACCCACCATCATCATTGGGGCGGTCTCGCAGGCGGCCAGGCACTCCGCCGTCTTCAGCGTGAAGCGGCCGTCGGGAGTGGTCCCGCCCATCTCAATGTCCAGCCGCTGCTTCAAAGCGCGCAGCACGCGGTCACACCCGCTGAGCAGGCACGAGATGTTCGTGCACACCTGGATCAGGTGTCGTCCCTCAGGCGAGAAGCGGTAGAGGTGGTAGAACGAAGCGACCGAGGTGACCTCGCTCACCGGCAAATCTATCACCTCGGCGACCTCGGCGATGATCTCCGGATACAGCGCGCCGGCCTCATCCTGCGCCACGAAGAGCGCGCCCAGGAGCGCCGACTGACGCTGTGGGAACTGCGCCATCAGGCGCCGGATCTCCACCTTGGAGGCCTCAGAGAGGGCGGCCTTCATCGGTCCACGTCCCCCAACACGATATCGATCGAGGCGATCGCGACCACGATGTCGGCCACCTGGTTTCTGAACACCATCACCGGCAGCGCCTGCAGATTGTTGAACGACGCCGAGCGCACGCGCACCCGTGACGGGCGATTGCTGCCGTCGCTGACGATGTAGTAGCCCTTCTCCCCGCGTGGGGACTCCACCGCGGAGTACACCTCTCCGACCGGCGGGCGGATCCCCTCGCTGACGAGCTTGAACTGGTGAATGACAGCCTCCATGCTCCGCACGAGCTCGCGGCGCGGCGGGAGGGCAACCTTGCGGTCGTCTACGAGCACGGGCCCCGGCTCCAGGCGCTCCAGCGCCTGGCGGATGATCCGGCACGACTGGCGCATCTCCTCCATCCGCACCAGGTAGCGGTCGTAGGCATCCCCGGCGCGTCCGAGCGGGACCTCGAACTCGTACTCGTCGTAGCCGCCGTACGGAAACGCCCGGCGCACGTCGTAGCCCACGCCGCTGCCCCGCAGCACGGGACCGGTGCATCCGTAGCGCAGCGCATCGTCCGCGTTGAGCACGGCGATGCCTTCGGTGCGCTTGCGCCAGATCAGGTTGTCGCCGAGCAGCCGCTCGTACTCCTCGAGCCGGCCGGGCATGTCATCGATCACCGCCCGCACGGCCTGCTCGAACCCGTCCGGGAGGTCCCACTGCAACCCGCCGATGCGCATGTAGCCGTGCATCATGCGCTGGCCGCTCACCATCTCCAGGATGTCGAGGATGCGCTCCCGGTCGTTGAAGCAGTACATCAAGAGGCTGCTGACGTTGACGTCGACGGCGGAGGTCCCCAGCCACACCAGGTGGCTGGCGATGCGCGATAGTTCCGCCATCATGATGCGGATGACCTCGGCCCGCGCGGGCGGCCGGATGCCGAGGAGCTTCTCAACCGCGAGCACGTAGGCGTGCTCCTCGATCATTGTGGCGAGGTACTCGATGCGGGGCGGGAAGACGATGTTCTGGTGGTACGTGCGCGTTTCCATCTCTTTCTCAAAGCCGGTGTGCAGGTAGCCGATCACCGGCTCGGTGCCCAGGACGAGCTCGCCTTCCAGCTCCACGATCAACCGCAGCACGCCGTGCGTGCTGGGGTGGTGCGGGCCCATGTTCAGGACGAGGGTCTCGCGCGTCAGCTCGTTCATCTACGATGGGCGAGGGGTTTTGGGGATGATCTCGCTGGGCACCTTAGGGACGTGCCCGAAGAACTGCACCGGCTCCTCCACGAGTGGAAAGTCTTTGCGGAGCGGATATCCCTCCCAATCGTCGGGCATCAGGATGCGCTTGAGGTCGGGGTGTTCGGCGAAGCGGATCCCGAACATGTCGTAGACCTCGCGCTCCAGCCAGTTCGCCCCCGCAAACACCGGCACGGCCGTGGGAACGACCTGCTCCGAGGAGACGACGCGCACCTTGAGGCGGATACGCGCGGGCGGCTCGATCGAGGTCAGCAGATACACAACTTCGAAGCGCGGCTCTTCCGGATGGCGGTCCACGGCGGTGAGATCGCTGAGGAGGACGAACCCCCGCGCTTTCGCCAGCTCGAGGGCTTCGACGATGCGCTCGCCGGGGATGAGCAGCGTGATCTCGTCGAGCGCGCGCACCTCGCCCTCCACCAGGCCCGCCAGCGCTCGGGCCAGCGCCTCGGCCACCGGCTCCGTCACCGCGGTCTCCGGGCCGGGGGTCCGGCGGCGATCAGCTCCTGAAGTTTGGTGAATCCGTACAGCAGCGCCTCGGGGCGCGGCGGGCAGCCTGCCACGTACACGTCGACCGGAATGAGCTTGTCCACGCCCTGCACCAGCGCATAGTTGTTGAACACGCCGGCGCAGGATGCGCAATCGCCCATGGCGATGACCCACTTCGGGTCCAGCATCTGCTCGTAGATGTGTTTGATGACCGGCGCCATTTTCTGACTGACGCGGCCCGAGACGATCATCAGGTCCGCCTGGCGGGGTGACGCGCGAAACAGCTCGCTGCCGAACCGGGCGATATCGAAGCGCGACTGCGCGGTGGAGATCATCTCGATCGCGCAGCAGGCCAGGCCGAACTGCACCGGCCAGATCGAATTGCTGCGGGCCCAGCCGAGGAGCCGCTCGACGGTGGTTGTGAGGATGCTGCGCTGCAGCGCGTCCGCATCCGCGTCCGTGGCCTGGTGCGGGCTGCCGCGGGACATCGTCATTCCGAGCGGACGCGACGCGTCCGGGCGGGTCACTGCCACTCCAGGGCCCTGCGCCGCCATGCGTAGAGGAATCCGACGCCGAGGATGCCGATGAACGTGAGCATCTCGATGAGGCCGAAGAGCCCCAGCTGGCGCGCCACGACGGCCCACGGGTACATGAAGATCGCTTCGATGTCGAACAGGAGGAAGAGCATCGCGATCAGGTAGTAGCGGATGGGCACGCGTTGGCGGGCGGACCCGATCGGCCACACGCCCGATTCATAGGGTTCCGCCTTGCCGGGGAGCGGACGGCCGCGGCCCAGGAGCGCGTGCAGGGACAGCAACAGCACCGCGAGCAGCACCACGAAGGCGAAGTGGACGAAGATCGGCAGGTAATCCGACACCACGCGTCCCCGGCGTGAACGTTCCCACCTGATGATTGCAGAGTTACTGGGGAGTGTCAACGCCGCGCAATCCGTGGCGGGGTCCCCGGAAATCGCGTCAGCGAATGTTTGGGGTGGTCAGTGGAGGCTTGCGGCGCAGCTGCGAGACGATCTCCGGGACAACGTGAAGAAGGTAGTCAACGTCCGCGGCTGAGGTCGTGCGCCCGAGCGAGAAACGCACCGTGCCCTTCGCGATGTCCGGCGGAAGGCCGATCGCGGAGAGGACGTGCGAGGGCTCGAGACTGCCCGAGGTGCAGGCTGACCCGCTGCTCGCGGCGACGCCGCGGAAATCGAGGGCCATCAGCAGCGACTCGCTGTCGGCGCCTTCAAACGACACGTTCACGTTTCCAGGCAGGCGGTCGGTCAGAGAGCCGTTGAGACGCGCCCCGTCGATCCGTGCCAGTCCCTGCGCGAGGCGATCGCGCAGGACACGCAACCGCGCCGCCTCTTCCTCCATCGACTCGAGCGCAATGCGGATGGCCTCGCCAAACCCCACGGCCGCCGGCACGTTCTCGGTTCCCGCCCGCCGGTTGCGCTCGTGCGACCCGCCGTGCTGGATGCGGGAGATGCGCGCGCCCTTGCGGACGTACAACGCGCCCACCCCTTTGGGGCCGTAGCGCTTGTGCGCGGAGATCGAGAGCAGGTCGACGGAGAGCTCGTCCACGTGCACCGGCATGATCCCCACCGTCTGCGCCGCGTCCGTGTGCATCAGCACGCCGCGCTCGCGCGCGAGCCGGCCGATTGTCTCGATCGGCTCGACTGTGCCGATCTCGTTGTTCGCGTGCATGACGGAGATCAAGATCGTGTCGTTTCGGATGGCAGCTCGGACGTCGTCGGGATCGACCCGGCCCTCGCGGTCGACCGGCACGAACGTGACCTCGTATCCACGGGACTCCAGGAACCCGCACGCCTCCAGGACCGCGTGGTGCTCGACGGTGGTGGTGACGAGATGGCGGCCCCGGGATTCGTTGGCGAACGCCGAGCCGAGCGCGGCGAAGTTGTCGGACTCCGTCGCGCCGCTGGTGAAGACGATCTCCGATGGTGTCGCGCCGATCGCCCGGGCCACGTGCTCGCGCGCGCGATCCACAGCCTCGCGCGCTTCCTGGCCCCAGGCATGGATACTGGAGGCGTTGCCGAACCGCTCGGAAAAGTACGGGAGCATCGCCGACACGACGCGCGCATCCACCGGTGTGGTGGCGCCGTGGTCGGCGTAGACGTGCATCAACGCGCGAGCGCTAACGCGACGCGGGGAGCCAGCGGCGTGCCGCCCCTGGCGGGAAGAATCTCGCCCACCCGAACGGCCTGGCGCGCGGCCAGGAGGCGGAGATGCAGCTTCACTGCGCGGAGCGGAACTCTCCGCCGCAGCACGAGATAGCGGATCTGCTGGGCCCGTTGGATGTCGCCCCAGGCATAGAGGCGGCGGCGTGACCGGCTCTCTCGAACGGGGCCGATCAGCCCTCGCGCCTCCCACCTGCGGAGGGTCGTGGCGGAGACACCCACCAGGCTGCTGGCGACGGAGACTGTGAAGAGGGGTTGCGTCTGCTGCTTCATGGGCGTTCCTTAGAGAACGGGCTGTCAGACTTCTATATTTCCCGATTCGAGTATAGCAATGTAGAGGTGCATACTGGAACTGCCGAACAGAGTGGCGAAATGGGGCTCAAATGGGCCATCCTGGGCGAAACTCGCCCAAAAACCGCTGAGAATGCCCCTAACCGGCTAATTTCCACGCCATACCCTCAGAAGGCGGCGCTCTCGAGTCTCTTGATGAACCGGTCCCGCTCAGGGTTGTCGCTCCGGCGGCTGGCAGCGATCGCAGAGTCCCTATCGTATGCCACCCTGTGAAGCGAGGCCTTCCACCGGCCGCCGTCGGGTGTGAGGGTCGCGAACGACGCCCGCCAGTCACCGTCGAAGGGGACCCCGACGCTGCCGGTGTTTACAAGCAGTTTGCCCACCACCTCCCGGATATAGGCCTGGTGGATGTGGGCGTAGACCACTGCCGCGGCGTCGGCCTCTTCGAAGACCCGGCGGACTTCGTGCTCCGCGGCATCCGGACGGACGACGTCGCTGATGCTCCACGGCGTCGCATGGATGACGACCAGGGCGCCGGCCTGATCCTGGTGACGCCAGAGAAATGGAAGCTCTGCGAGAAACCTGCGGTCTTCTTCAGAGAGTTGGGCGCTGCACCAACTGATGGGATCCGTGATCCTCGCCGGCGCTTTTGTGAGCCATTCGTCGGTGTTCCCCCGAATCGCCGGATACCCGCGGCGCCGGAAGAGCGCCACGCATTCGGCCGGTTTCGGCCCGCCCAACGCCAGATCACCACCCACGACCACCCGAGACGGATGCATCCGATCGAGCTCCCGGAGCACCGCCTCCAGAGCCCAGAGATTGCCGTGGATGTCAGAGATCACCGCGATCACGGCTGCACCGTGCCAAACACGGCCTCAATAAAGCCTTTCATGATGCGCGCCGTGGCTCCCCAGATCTCGTGTCTGCCATGGTAGTAAAAGTACACCTGGATGCGCTCACCGGGCGCGCGATCCCGCTCCTCGATACGCAGTTTTGTCGGGTCGCGGAACGTTGAGAGCGGGACCGAGAGCACGTCCGCGATCTCGTCGGGATTCACTCGCAGCGGCACGGGGTGCGGGATGACGCCCACAAACGGCGTGATGACGAACCCGCTGACCACCGTGTACACGTCGTCGAGAGCACCCAGGATGCGGATCTGGTCTCGCGGAACTCCGAGCTCTTCCTCGGTCTCTCTCAGCGCGGTATCCAAGGGTCCGGAATCCCCCTTATCTTCCGCGCCACCCGGCAGCGAGATCTGCCCCTTATGATGCTCGACCGCCTCAGTGCGCTTCGTGAAGAGCGCGTAGGTTTCATCCCCGTCCCGGTACAGAGGGAGTAATACTGCCGCGCGGCGCTGCCTGGGGTCGTTGATGATGCTCCGCTGCCTCGACGCGAGACGCTGCTGGATCACATCAGGAAGGTCATCCATCGTTTCTAGTGGGGTTACAGACCGGACGGGCAGACCCCTGCGGAGTCAGCTCGAACGGCCGCTCGCCACCTCCAATGGGGGTTATCCACAAGACTTGCCACAATATGTTGATATCTCAGCAGGAAACCGGGGGGCCAACAGTGAACCTATTTCAAGACCCACAGGGGGGAGGAGCCACGAGTCTGGGCTGACTCCACGACAGGCTCCCCACACAAGCAGCATCCGGATCATCACCACTCCTCCTCTGCCTGCACCTCCTCCCTGGGGTCGATTTCATCTCTCGGCCACGCTCTCGCCGGGCCGTCAGTAGAGTGATTAATGATGGTGCCCTACAGACCGTTCCACGAACGTACGCCCGACAAGCAGTACCGCGATCTTCTGGCGCGCATTCTGGAGTCGGGAGAAGAAGTTCCCACCAGGCAAGGCGTTCCCGCCCTCCGGCTGGTCGGCCATCTCATGCGGTTTCCGCTCGACAATGGCTTCCCCGTGATCACCGAGCGGGATCTCGTCAGCAAACCGAAGACCAGGCCCTCGCCATTTCATCAGGCCGTCGGCGAGATCTGCGCCTTTCTCAACGGCGCCCAGACACAGCGAGAGCTCGAGGAATTTGGCTGCTTTTGGTGGTCGGAGTGGGTCACAGCCGAGGAGTGCGCGAAGTTCGACCTCCCGGCCGGCGATCTCGGCCCGGCCTCATACGGCGCGGCCTTCCGGCGATTCCCTACCGCAGAGGGAACGACATTCGATCAGGTGAGCCGGTTGATCGAGCAGATCCGCGCCTCTCCGCACATCCGCCATCACGAACTCACGCCCTGGATCCCGCAGTATCTTCTCCAGTCGAATGGACGGAAGCGACGGGCGGTCGTCCCGCCCTGCCACGGGTGGGTCCACGTACACATCAATCCCTCTACCGGCACCCTCATCCTCAGCCACCGGCAGCGCAGCGCGGACGTACCAGTGGGGCTGGTGTTCAACTTGATCCATTACGCGGCCCTCGCGCTGATGATCGGCCAGATCACGGGATACACGCCGAGGGAGCTCGTCTATTACATCGAGGACGCGCACATCTACCGGAACCAGATTCAGGATGTGCAGGCCATGCTGGCGACGGAGCCGCAGCGGTTTCCCACGGTGCACGTCGATCCCACCGTGACCGATGTGTTCTCGTTCCGGCCGGACCACTTCGCCGTCACGGACTACCAGCCACAGCTCTCCCGCCGCAGAATCCCGACCCCTGTCTGACCATCGAGACGGGCCTCGCGCGGGCCGGCATATGGATTACCGCCGGCTGAGCTCCCGCAGGCGGGCCTGATGCCCACGTGATCAGCTGACGATCGTGACCACGCCCTGCACGCGCGGCAGGCCCTTCGCCAGCCGCCTCCACGAGTCGCCTTCGTCCATGCTGCCGTAGATCTCCCCGGCGGTCGTCCCGAAGTAGATCCCCGCGGGCTTCAGGCTGTCGCTATCCATTCCATGGCGTAAGACGACGGTGTGCACCTTCCGCGGCAGCCCCTCGCTCATCTTCTCCCAGCGGTGGCCGCCGGTGCGGCTGCGGTAGACGTCCAGCGCGCCCTGGATGCAGGAGTTGTGCTTCTTGCATTTGCCCTGGTAGGCGGGAATGACGAAGACCGTCTCCTGGTCTCGAGGATGGACCGCCAGCGGAAAGCCGTGGCGATCGGGGAGCCCGGCGGAAATGTCTACCCATGTCTTGCCGAAGTCGTCGCTGCGGTACACGCCGCAATGCTGCTGGCGATACACGGTGCTGGTGGCCGCCGGCGAGATCTCAATGCGGTGCGTGCAGGCGTGCACGCTTGCCAGGTGCCCCTGGATGGACTTTTGACGTTCCTCGTCAGACACCGGTATGTCCAGCGTCGAAGTGCCGGCAGCGGGGCAGGTCTCAAAGACCCCCTGCCGCGCGTACTCCCACGTCTCGCCGGCGTCTTCAGTCCGCACGGCTCCGTGGTCCGTGCTGCTGACGATGATCATACGCTTCGGATTCTGGGGGTCGATGTGGATCCCGTGCAGCGAGTTGCCGATCGTCCCCATGGCCCAGTCGCCCCACCGGCTTTCCTTGCCGGGCGCATTGAGGTAGCCGGCGGCCGCCTGCCAGGTTTTCCCTCGGTCGGCGCTTTTGAACAGGTAGCTGTAGTGCGTCCCCGCCCACAGCTCGCGGGAATCTTTCGGGTTCACCGCCAGCGTCCACACCTTGCGGATCGGCAGCCCGTCGTTGAGCGGCGCCCACGTGCGGCCGCGGTTCCGGCTGCTCAGGATTCCCTCGGTCGAGGTCGTCGCGTAAAGCGTGCTCGTCTTCGGATCCCAGGCGAAGTGATTGACGGACACGCCTTTGAGGAAAGGGCCGCGGCGGCGCCATTTAGCGCGTTTCGCGTTGCTCTCGAGCACAAACAGACCTTTGGCCGTGCCGGCCAGCACCATCACATTAGGCATTGCATCGCCTCCGGAGAGTGGTCGGAGG
>JAIBHM010000159.1 GCA_020028535.1 Armatimonadota bacterium
GATGTTAGGGACGGTTACGGCGTGGCCGGGGCGGGGCGCACCCGGAACTGCCACCAGGCCGTCATCAGGAGAGGAATGACGGCGGCGACCGCGGCGACGACGGCCATCGCGCCATAGCCGATTCCGGCAAACACGATCCCACTGCTGAGACTTCCCGCTGCTGAGGTGAGGCCGATCAACAGGTCGTTGAACCCCTGGGTCCGTCCCCGCTCCGCTGGCGACAGTTGGTCCGCCAGCAACGACGATCCCGCCACGTAACAGAAGTTCCACCCCAATCCCAAAAGGAACAACGCGACAGACAGCGGGAGCACCTCGGGGGACAGGCGTGCGCTGAGACAGGCGAGGATGAGGATCGCCGTGCCGGCGACGATGACCGGACCCCGGCCCACGCGATCTGCGAGCCGGCCCGAGAAGATCGAGAAGGCGAACATGCCGACCACGTGCACGGAGATCACGAACGAGATGCTGCTCAACTCGTGCTCGTGCCCGCGCATGTGCAGCGGGGTGATGACCATGAGCATGACCATGATCAACTGGCCGAAGACCATCGCCGCGACCGCCACGAGCGCCGCCGGCACCCTCAGGATCTCCCCAAGCGGCCGGGCCATGCCCCCTTCAGCGTGCTTGGGATCATACTCGGCGGCGATCGCCCGGCTCAGCTCGCGCGGCTCAGGGCGCAGGAGGGCAAAGACGACCAGCGCGGCGGCCGCCAGAAGAACGAATGTGACCAGGAAAGGGCCCGAGAGTTCTTCGAGCGCTGTCAATTTTGCTGTGCGCGCGGCAAGCCCGGCCAGGAGCGGGCCAAAGATCGCGCCGACGGTGCCGCCGAGCACGACGTTGGAGATCGCGCGGGCACGCTCGGCCGGCGGGTGTACTTCCGCGGCGACAAAGCGTGAGAGCGCGACCGCGGACACGGCAGCGCCGACCAGGAGCGATGCGATCAGGAATCCGGCAAATGATTGCTGCTCGATGGAGAGCACGGCGAGGACGGCGCCGCCGCAGCCGAGCAAGAGGCCGACGACGAGCGCCCCACGGCGGCCCAGGCGGTCCATGAGATGACCCCACCCGAAGGCGGAGAAGGCCTGGCCCAGCAGATAGACCATGGCCGGGACACCCGCCCACGCCGGGCGCCCGCTCAGGCGTGCGCCGATGATGGAGACCACCGGGAAGATGGCGACGGTGGCGGCTGAGGCGAGACTCTGGGCGGCGAAAAGCGTGCGGGTGATGCGCCGGGCGGCCTGCGCCTGATCCATGGCCCCTCCGATTTCGGCGTTGACCTGAGCGCTCCTGTGTCCTGATTTGACTGGCTTTACAAGGTTCCTTATAATAGAGATTGTCGACGCGGGGTGGAGCAGCCAGGTAGCTCGTCGGGCTCATAACCCGAAGGTCGCAGGTTCAAATCCTGCCCCCGCTACCACCTGAAACCAGACGGGACGTAGGTTTTCCCTGCGTCCCGTCCTGTTTTTCTGTCTCGCGATGGCTTCTATGCGGGATTGTCTTCCCACAACGCCCGTGGCGGTTTATCGACCGCCACTTGCTCCAGCCAGGTCTCGAGGCGGGGCGCCATCAACTGGAAGACGTAACGATCGAAGTGCTTCTTCCCATAGGCCATGAAGTCATAGTCCAGCTCCGAGATCGTCACCTGCACCATCGCCCACATCGCCTCGCGCAGGTCTGAGATGATCTTCATCAGTTTCAGGCGCGCGAGCCCATAGTCGGGCACAGGGAGGCGCGACGCGAAGTAGGCAGCCAACATGGTTTGCTCCGCTTCGTCTGAAAGCTGATGGTGGACGGCGAAGTTTCCAAGGTCGAAGAAGATGTCGCCCATCGCCGCGTACTCCCAATCCAGGAGCCATAGATGCTGTCCATCGTCGAGCCAGTTCGCCAGGAGGAGGTCATTGTGGCAGGGACGGAGCACCGGCGGATTGCCGAGGGCCGCTTCCAGGCGCCGCGCCTGCTGCAGCATCCAATCGAAGCGTTCCGGCACAGGCGCCCCGCGCGGGATGGCGAATGCCAGGTACTCTCCGACGGCGCGAAAGGGTGAAAACGTCCCGGGGAAAACGGGGCCACCGTGATATCGACGAATTGTCCGGGCGACGCGCCGCAGCGTTTCCGGGCGGGCGATCTCCTCGGTGGTCAGGGCGCGGCCATCAACGAAGCGTGTGACCAGCACGCCGGCGTCCTCAAAGAACGCCACCACCTCGGGCGATACGCCGGATACCGCGGCAGCGATCGTGCACGCGTGTTCCCGCTCCCGATCGATCCCCAGACGCATGCTGTCCTTGCCCGGGATGCGAACGACGTAACTCCCCCCGGTTGCGCGCACTCTGAAGTTCAGGTTGGTAATTCCCCCGCCGAGTGGCGCGACATCAAGGTCGGAGGCAGTCCCCCATCCCATGCGAACAATCACGTCTTCAACCGTCATGGAATATCGACGACGAGGACATGACCTTCAGGGTCGGCGGCGCGGGCGTCAGGTCGAGGACGGCGCTTCTAGCGCGAGCACGGCTTCGCGTGGGAAGCTCACCGTTAACGCCTGCCCCCGCTGCGGCAACGAAAGCCTGGGGTTATTGAATGTATCGAGCGAGATGGCGTTGTCCTTGAAGCGTATACGGATCCGGACGATCGAGCCCAGGAAGTTCACGTCTTCGACTGTGCCCTGCATTCGGTTCCCGTCCTCCGCCGCCTCACCGATCGAGACGACTTCTGGACGAAGAGCGATCGAGCATCCATCGCCGACCCGGGCGTGTTCCAGCCCGCGCGACGCCATAACTTCCTGACCGTCGACCAGGATCTTACCGCGCGCCGGATCGGCTACCTGTCCTCGCAGGATGTTTAGGGTGCCGACAAACGAGGCGACAAACGACGTCCGCGGGAAATTGTAGATTTCGAATGGGGTACCGATCTGCTCGACGCGCCCCTCGCTCATCACCACGATGCGGTCCGAAAGCGAAAGCGCCTCCTCCTGATCGTGCGTGACGTAGATCGTCGTGATGCCCAGCTCCCGCTGGATCGAACGGATCTCGTTCCGCAGCGACACACGAATCTTCGCGTCGAGCGCGGAGAGAGGCTCGTCGAGGAGAAGCACCTGCGGTTGAATCGCCAGGGCGCGGGCCAGGGCCACGCGCTGCTGTTGTCCGCCGGACAGCTGGTAGGGATACCGGCTCCCGAGCGTGGGCAGCTTGATGAGGTTGAGCATTTCCTCCACGGTGTGTCTGATCACCGCGGCAGGTTTCTTCGCCACCTTCAACCCGAACCCGACGTTCTCAGCGACCGTCATGTTCGGAAACAGGGCGTAGGATTGGAACACCATCCCGACGTTGCGGCGGTTCGGCGGCCTGTGCGTAATGTCCACACCGTCGAGACGGATTGCTCCGGACGAAGGCGATTCAAACCCGGCAATAATGCGCAGCGTCGTCGTCTTGCCGCAGCCGCTCGGGCCCAGAAACGACACGAACTCGCCCCGGCTCACCTCGAGTTGGACGTGCTCGACCGCCGTGGTGTGCGCGAATCGCTTCTGGAGATTCTCGATCTCAAGAAAGGTCATTCGTTAATGCGCCCCGGCCGCCGGCCCTTGCGCGCCCCGCCCGAAGACCTGGATGAGCCCCATGCACGCCCAGGTGATCGCAAAGCTGATGATCGCCAGCGCCGCCGGCTCGTAGGCGCGATTTGCGCCGATGTTCTGCAGATAGGGGCCGAACGCCGGTCGGTTCAACAGGCTCGCCATCGTAAACTCGCCGATGACGATGGCAAAGGTCAAAAAGGCGCCGCTCAGCACCGCCACCCGCACGTTGGGAAGAATCACGCCGAGCAGGATCGTGGGCCACCCGGCGCCCAGACTCTGCGCGGCCTCCGTAAGGGTGCGGACGTCAATGGCGCGCAACCCATTGTCGACCGCGCGGTACATGTACGGTAGGGCCAGCGTCACGTAACTGAAGATCAGGAGCAGGTCGGTCGTCCGCTCGGCGCCCGTCAGCGGCAATATCGAGGAACTGTTGTAAATCCGCAGGTATCCGAACACCAGAACGATGGCGGGAATCACCAGCGGGAGCAGTGTGATGAATTCCACAACCGGCCGCAGCCCGGGCAAGCGCAGCTGAACCCAGTAGGCGGTCGGTACCACGAGGAAAATGCCCACGAGGATGGTGGCGAACGCCAGCAGAGCCGAATAGGTCACCGTCGCGCCGAACCGCGGATCTGCAAGAACGATCCGATACGCTTCAAAGCTGTACACTCCGCGGAGGTAGCGGAGCGAAAACTCGAACGTACTTAGCAGAGGAACGAAGAAGTACATGACGCCGAGCAGGATGATGATCCACGATCCGAGACGGCCCCGGTTCATCGCAGCCATCGCTCGCTGCGTCCGCGCAGCCAGATGTACGCCGCGTTCGACAGGCCCGTGATGAGAATCATCCCCAACGCCAGCGCGTAGCCGA
>JAIBHM010000006.1 GCA_020028535.1 Armatimonadota bacterium
CGTCGTGGTCGGACGCGTTTAGGAAGGCGGGAGAGACCGCCAACATCACGGCCAAGGCGATCGAAGTAATCAACAGCCAGACTCTCGATTTCATTGCTTTCTCCTCCTTCGCTGAGTTGCGAAATCACTCGAGCCGCCGCGGCGCGAGCTCACCCCTCCCTTCGCACGCGGGCGACCATTGGATTGGGATTGGACTCAGACTGGCAGTCGAACCCATCCGGGCAACCGTGCCGGACGAACAGATGTGTGGAGGACGCGCCGATGGGCATGGTCACAGGAACGCTGTCCGGCCTCGTTGAACCGCCCAAGCGTTCGCCCGCAATGGCACATGGCATGACAGGCGGTCCTGATTCGGACGACGACGATGCCCGGCTGCTCGCGCGTATCGCGCAGCGAGACGACGCGGCCTTCGAAAACCTCTACGACCGCTTTGCCGGTGCGGTCTACTCGCTGATCAACCGAATCACGGGCAGTCCGCACACCGCGCAGGACACCACACAGGAGGCCTTCCTCAGCATCTGGCGCGATGCGGGCGAGTTCGACCCGAGTCGTGGGCGGGCCAGATCGTGGGTCCTCTCCCTAGCCCACCACAAGGGCGTCGACGCGGTGCGGCGTCTGCGAGTGCGATCCGCAGACCTGCTGGATGAAGGGGCGCGAATGAACCCTGCGCCCGATCCAGTGGAGTTCGCCATGCGCGCCGTGGCCCAGGGCCAGGTGCGGCTGGCCCTCCTGGCGCTGTCGCGCGAACAGCGCGAGGCGATCGTCCTGGCCTATTACGGCGGCTACACGCAGCAGGAGATCGCGCAGCGGCTCCAGGTACCCCTTGGTACGGTGAAAACCCGCGTGCGTGACGGCATGGCGCGACTGCGCCGATCGCTCACAGAAAGCGAGGATTCGCCCCGGTGAGGGACGAGCACGTGCTGGAACTGCTGCCGGGCTACGCGCTGGACGCACTCGAGCGCGAGGAACAACGCGCCGTGGCGGAGCATCTCCGAACGTGCGCCAGCTGCCGCGAGGAATTGGTCCTGCTGCGTGGAGTCACTGACTCGCTGGCGGCGGCCGTTATCCCGGCGTCGCCACCGGCAGGTCTACGGCGAGCGGTTCTTGACGCGGTTCGCCCCGCTCGGGGGATGCAGCGTTGGAGCCCATCACCAGCGTGGGCAGCGGTCGCGGCGGCACTCATTCTGGTCCTGGCTGCCGGGCTCGTCTCCATAAATCAGAAGCTGCAAGCTCTGCACGCACGTCTCGCGGCGCAGGAGCAGGCGCTCGAACTCCTCACCGCCCCCGCCGCACGCACGATTGAGTTGTCCGGGAGCGTCGAAGCATCTGCTCGTTTTGTGTTCCGTCCCGGGCGACAGGCGGGCGCACTCATTGTCACCGATCTGCGAGACCCCGGACGAGATCTGCTATATCAATTGTGGCTCATTGGACCCGCTCAGCCGGAGAGCGCAGGGGTCTTCCGACCCCGTACGGACCGGCCGGTTATCCTTGCGGTGTCCGGGGATTTTGCGCGATATCAGGCCGTCGCGATTTCAGTCGAGCGCGCACCGCTGGGGGCCACTCAGCCCACGGCAGCGCCAATCTTGGTGGGCAGGCTCTAGCCTCAGTAGCCGACGTTCAGCAGCAGGTAGACTCCGATCCCCAAGATCAAACTCAGCGACCACGTGATCACGGCCACACGTCCGGCGCGGGGATGCGCGGTCCGGCCGACCTCGACCGGATCACGCGTGAGGCCGACGAGGACATTATAGATAACCGGAGGCACCGATAGGATAGACAGCAGGATGTGAACCGTCAGCATCGGCAAGTAGAAGTACGTTCGCACGACCGCCGGCCCGGGAAAGGCTTTCGTGCCACCGAGCGCCACGCGCGTCACATACAGCACGAGAAACACGGAGATCAATGTGGCAGCGGAAAGCATGTATTTGCGATGGACTGCAACGTTCCCCCTGCGGATGGCGCGCCAACCCAGGCGGAGGCAGATCAGCGCGGCGGCATTGATCACGGCAATGAAGTGTGGGGCCAGGGCAACAAGACGGGCGACTGCGGGAGGAAGACCGGGCGGAGGCTCACTGGCGAGCGCGTAGGCAAGAACCGAATAGACGACGGCCGCAAGAAAAACTGCGACGATACCGGGACGACGGACGAGCAGATCGCTTCGGCGCTTCGCGCCTCGCGATGATATGCCTTGGGATGACCTCACGCCGCGTTTTCGACGACCATCGCGATCCCCTGCCCCACCCCGATGCACATCGTCGCCAGTCCGTAGCGCCCTCGACGACGGCGGAGCTCGTGGACAAGCGTGGTCACCAGGCGCGCCCCCGAGAAGCCGATGGGATGGCCGAGCGCGATGGCGCCACCGTTGGGGTTGAGTTTGTCGAGGGGAATCTTCAACTCGCGGATGCAGGGAATGACCTGAGCGGCAAAGGCCTCATTCAGTTCAATGACGTCGATGTCCGCGATGCGCAATCCGGTCCGCTCCAGGACTTTTCGCGTCGCCGGAATCGGCCCGAGTCCCATGTAGGCCGGATCGACGCCTGCGACGGCGGAGGCGATGATGCGGGCCATGGGCCGGAGGTTGAGCTCTTCCGCGCGCTCAGAGGAGAGGAGCAGCACCGCCGCCGCCCCGTCGTTGATCCCCGACGAGTTGCCGGCCGTCACGGTGCCGTCTTTCTTGAACACCGGCCGGAGCGTCGCCAGTTTGTCGACGGTGGTGTCCGGCCGCGGGTGCTCGTCCGTGTCCACGACAATGGGATCACCCTTGGCCTGCGGGATCACGACCGGTACGATCTCGTCCTTGAACCGTCCCTCTGCAATGGCGCGGGCAGCGCGCTGGTGGCTCTGCACCGCAAACTCGTCCTGTTCTTTCCGGCTGATCCCGAAGCGCTCGGCCACATTCTCCGCAGTCTCGCCCATGCTGTAGGGTGGATGCATCTCGGCGAGACGCGGGTTGGTGAAGCGCCAGCCCAGCGTCGTGTCATGCATCCGGACTTCCCCACGCGGGTACGCCGCTTCAGGTTTGGCCATCACATAGGGCGCGCGCGTCATCGACTCCGCGCCGCCCGCGATGAAGACGTCCCCTTCCCCGACCTTGATGGCCTGGGCCGCTGAGGCCACCGCCTGCATCCCCGAGCCGCACAGGCGATTCACGGTTTGACCGGCGACCGCGACGGGAAGCCCCGCCAGCAGCAAGGCCATTCGCGCGACGTTGCGATTGTCTTCGCCGGCCTGATTTGCGGCACCGAAGATCACGTCCTCGACGAGGTTGGGATCGATGCCAGTGTGCCGGATCAGTTGCCGGATGACGTGCGCGGCCAGGTCGTCGGGGCGGACATCCCGCAGCACGCCGTTGTAGCGTCCGACGGGCGTGCGGACCCCATCGATGATGACCGGCACGCGCATTCCGGGCGTCCGCATCGTTACCGTCCTTCGTACCTGGCTTGCCGCTTTTCGAGAAACGCCGTCACACCCTCCCGGTGATCCGCGGTCCGGCCTGCGACCTCTTGCATGTGCGCCTCGTAGTCCAGCGCATCCTCAAGCGTCGAGCGCAGCGCGTAGGTCATGGCGCGCTTGGTGAGCCCGTAGGCCCGGGTCGGCCCGGCCGCCAGCCGCTGCGCCAGGTCCATCGTCTTGGCCATGAGATCTTCGTGCGGCACCACCCGGTTGACCAACCCCAGCCGCAGCGCCTCCTGCGCGTCGACGGGCTCAGCCAGGTAGGCGAGCTCGAGCGCCTTGCCCAATCCCACGAGCCGCGGCAGGAACCAGGTGCTTCCCGAATCCGGCACGAGACCGACGCGGGAGAAGACCTCGATGAAACTGGCCCGCTCCGAGGCCACGCGCAGATCCGCCGCAAGTGCCAGGCTGCATCCGGCCCCCGCCGCTACGCCGTTCACCGCAGCAAGCACAGGTTTCTCCATCGTGCGGATCAGAGAGATCACGGGGTTGTAGGTGGCGTGCAGGTGCTCCCGGTACGATGTCGGCCCTCCGGCGCGATCCCGCAAGTCCTGGCCGGAGCAGAAGCCGCGACCGGCTCCGGTGATCACGACGCACCGGACCGCCGCATCCCGGGTGCCCTGGCGCAAGGTGTCGCGCAACTCCCCGGCCATCTGGTCGTTGACCGCATTGAGGACGTCCGGCCGGTTCAACGTGATCGCCATCACGCCGCCGCTTTGCTCAACGATGATCGTATCCGGCATCAGCTCACCCCGCCTGTAGTCTACCGCTGAGTCAGCGGCCCTTGAAGATGGCTTTGCGCTTCTCGAGGAAGGCGCTGATGCCTTCGGCGCGATCTTCCGTCGCAAAGAGCAGGTAGAAGCACTTGCGCTCGAAGTCCAGACCACCTTCGAGGTGCGTGTCAAATGCCTTGAGAACCGATTCCTTCGCCAGCCGCACGGCGACCGGAGCCTTGCCCGCGATCTCTCTGGCCATCCCCTTCGCCTCGTCCAGGACGACCTCGGGGGGCACGACCTTCGTGACCAGACCCCAGGCTTCGGCCTGCCGCGCAGGAATCGGCCGTCCGGTGAGCACCATCTCCATGGCTCGGTATTTCCCGATCGCCCGCGTCAGGCGCTGCGTACCGCCGGCGCCGGGCATGATGCCGAGATTGATCTCGGGCTGCCCAAACTGCGCAGTTTCGCTGGCGACGATGATGTCGCACAGCATCGCCAGTTCGCACCCGCCGCCGAGCGCCAGCCCGTTCACCGCGGCGATGATGGGCGTGGTGATCTTCCTGATCCGCTCCCACTGCTGAAACCGGTAGCCGGCCAGCATCTGCGGGGCGCTGGCCCCGGCCATCTCCTTGATGTCCGCGCCGGCGGCAAAGGCCCGGCCCGCGCCGGTGATCACGATGCACCGGACGGCCTCGTCGCGGTCGAAGCCTTCACAGGCGTCCACGAGCTCATTCATCGTCGTCTGATTGAGCGCGTTCAGCACGTCCGGGCGGTTCAACGTGACGACCGCAACGCCGTCCTCGGTCGCCGCGGTGATGTTCTGATATGCCATGTGGGCCTCCGCCGTATTAGAGTTTCCGGCCGCAGTTGCCGCAGTGGGTGAACTGCTCGGGCAGGTGAGCGGCTCCGCAGTGCGGGCACGTGCGCACCGGAGGCCCCCAGGCGTGCTCGGTGCTCTCCCCGCGAGCGAGTTTCCGGCGGATGCCGGCGTAGTCGACCGGCCGCTTCTCGCGGAACGCCTCGAGGCCCTCCTGGGTCTCCGGCGAGCCGGCATGCAGGGTGAGCCATTCCCGTGCGTGCCCGATCGTCAGGTGCCAGCTCAGATCTCGCCAGAAGTTGATCTGCTGTTTCGTGTAGCGGGTCACTTCGGGCAGTTTGTCGGCGAGTTTGCGCGCCAGCGTGTCGACAGCGCCGTCCAGATCGGCTCGGGGGACTACCTGGTTCACGAGTCCCCAGGCCAAGGCCTGGCGCGCAGGCACGTCTTCACAGAGGAACAACATCTCACGCGCCCGCCGGTCCCCGACGATCAACGGCAGCCACTGCGTCGCCCCCGCCGCCGGCACGCTGCCGCGCGCCGGACCGACATGGCGGATGACGACGTCGTCCGCGGCCACCGCCAGGTCGCAGGCGATGTTGAACTCATTGCCGCCCCCAACGACCATGCCGTTGAGCCGGGCGAGCGTCGGTTTGCCGATGCCGCGCAGACGCTCCTGCGCCTCGATGAACGCACCCATCCACTTCCAATAGTCCCGGGGTATGCGCAGGAACTGCTCCTGCTCGGTGAGGTCCGCGCCGGTGCAGAATGCGCGGTCGCCGGCTCCGGTGAGCACGACCACGGCGACGGCATCATCCCACGAGGCGTCTTCGAATGCCCGGCTCATCTCGCGAAGGGTTGGAAAGTTCAGGGCGTTAAGGACCTCAGGGCGGTTGATGGTGACGCGGGCAACCGGAGGAGCTTTCTCGTAGATGATGTGCTGGAAGCCCAACGACTCTGCGGAACGGGGGCCCGGGGTGCGCTCGCTCATCAGGCGGCCCGCTCAGGGGGCCTGCGCGTAGACCATTGTGACGAGCCCGGCCGCGAACTTCTGGAGATCGTCCCCCGCCGCGCGTCCTTCGGGCGATCGCATCGCCGCGCGCAGCGTCTCTTGATCGTCGAAGTACATCTCCGCGATGAGATGGTAGGGAGCCTCGCCACCCGGCGCGCCCGTGATGCGCCAGGCCTCCACCCGCCGGAGGCCCGGCATTTTCCGGATGAGCGGCAGATGGGTCTCACCATAATGCCGGTCGAACGCGGCCGGGTCCGGAGGCTTGCGGTACAGCGCAACGAGCTTTACCATGACCTACCCTCCGGCAAATGCGTGCAGTTCTATGGAGTGATCAGGACTTCGTATCCCAGCCCGCGCAGCTCTTCCGCCATCCGCACCGCGTTATCTCGCTCGGAGAAAGCGCCGACCTGGACCCTGAAGAGCCCCGCCGAGATGTTGATATACGCATCGTAGCCTTTCTCGCGAAGCTCTGCGGCGCGCGCTTCAGCATTCTCTTTCCGCATGAACGCGCCCACCTGAACGCGATACAGGACTCCGGGTCGCTCCGGCGAGGCCTCGGGCGGCGGCGGCGTGGGTGTTTCCGGAGTCTGCGGCGGTGGCTGCGGCGCAGGCGACGGTTCGGGTTTAGGCGCAGGCTGCGGTGAGGGCTGCGGTCCCGGCTGTGGCTCAGGCAGCGGCTGCGGCGCCGGGGGGGCTGGCGACTCCCGCGGCGCGGGTTGCGGGGTCGGTCGAATCGGCCTTGGCACGGAGGTCGTGGGCGACAGGAATGCCTGTCCGCCCACGTAGCCGACCAGGACCGCCACGACAAAGAGCCCGAGCACGACCAGGAGAATCGCCAGCGGCCGGTACCGCAGATACTGCATCACTAACCTCCGAGCCGCTGCAACCGGCCCATGTCCTCCGCGGTCAGGCTCGTAAAGTAGATGCCGTGCGCCACCGAGCCGGAGCCGAGGCGTTCTACCCGGACCACCTCGCCTTCAGCCACAAGCGGCCCATCGGCCAGGGAGACTGTGAGACGCACGCGCTCCCACTGTACAAGCTCGGACGGCAGAATCACGCGCAGGCCCTGCGCCGAGGCGTTCGCCGCCGTCCCGGTGAGCTCTTCGCCGCCGCGCTCCATGCGCACCACGCGCACGGCCGAATCCTTGAGGGACATGCGGGGGCTGCGCCGCGACGCGATGCTGACCGCAGAGGGATGGGACACCTCCACGCGGTTCTCACGCACGCCGCGGACCGTCGTCTCGAAGACGTACTTCGAAACCCGGCCCTGATATGAAATGACGATGCGATCCCCGGCCCCAAGCGGCAGGAGCTCGTGCAGCCGGGTGGGAACGCTGATCGCGATGGCATCCGACTGCAGGGCCAGCACGCTGCTTGCGAAGATCCCCCGCCTCGGTCCGGTACGATTTTCCACTTCCAGGCCTTGATTTACAACGAGCGGTTCGACGAGCGCGTGCGGCGCGTCGGTGGCGGACGGCGCCGCCGCGGTGGCGCTGTTGCGCGTTACGGCCTCGAGCACCCGCTCCCGAAGGGCGTAGCGGCGGAACCGCTCGCACTCGGGATTGTCGATCGCTTCGCACGAGCTCACCGCCCGGGCCGGCACGTGCGGGCACAGATCATCGATCGTCCGGCAGTAGCCGTACTGCTCCATGTAGCGGCCGAGCTCGGCATCATCCTCGAAGATCCAGCGAGGGAGCTGGGTATCATCCGCCGGGGTCAACACGTCGTGCCCACGCCCAAAGTGGCGGATCAGCCAGCGCAGCGAGATATCATCATCCAGCGACTGGATGTATCGCCGGATATCCCCATAGGCGGCGTACTCGAGCCGGCGCATTCGCTCGATGGTGTGCCGGTGGGCCGACTGGCACACTGGACAGTGATCGCGTTCGCGCCGCGCGGCGTCACTTTCTTTCGTAATCACATCATCACCTTTTAGGCTCTATCGTGCCCAAAACCTGCCCGCATGTCACCCGTCGGACTGGCCCGCCACCGTCTGCCTGCGCGTGATGCGGCTCATACCGATCAGAATCAGCGCGCCGATGCCGACCACCAGGTAATAGGAGAGGAGGCGGTCGAGAACGACGGCGGCGACGATGGAGCCCCGGATCGCCGTGGTGCGCAGCACCAGCGCCGCGACGCCGGCCATAGACAGTTCGGTGATGCCGATCCCTCCGGGGATGAGGGCCAGAATCGCCACAAGGTTCGCCGCGCTGAAGACGAGCATCCCGCCCGCCAATCCCAGCGGCTCGCGCATTGCTCCGAACACCGCCACCAGACGTGCGGCCTCGCAGAGCGCGGCGAGAACGGACATACCGAGCAGCAGCCAGATATTCCGGCGTGTGCGCCACAGCGCAAGGCTCGAGGCAAACGCGTCGGTGACACGCGCGGAGCCTTCTCGGATTTCGATGGGAAGCGGAAGACGCTGAATCAGGCGCGTCATCAGAGTGCGGACCATCTCCGGAGATGCGAGCGCAATGATTCCGGCCACAAGGAGGATGCCGGCGGCGGCCAGGGCCGGCTGGAATTGCGAGCCGCGGGCGACGGGCACCAGCGCGATCGACGCGCCAAACAGCACGACCAGCGCTGCGCCGTCCAGATAGCGTTCCACCAGTACCGCGCCGGTAGAGGTGGCCAGCCCAACCCCCAGACGCTGCTTCAACAACATGGGCTTCGCCAGGTCAACGGTCCGGGCAGGGCTGAAGCTCGCCGCGGCAACTCCGGCGAAAATGGACGTGACCGCGGAAGGCAGGTCCAGCCGCGCGCCGGTCAGACGGTGGACCATCACTTGCCAGCGCAGGGCCTTTATAAGAATGTTGACCGCGAGCAGTCCGCCGGCAGCTGCCAGCAACCGCACGTCGGCGGCGGCAACGGCCCGCCGCACGCCGACCACATCGATGCGGATGACCAGCAGCGCGAGGAGCGCGGCGCCGGCAATGAGGAAAGCCAATCGGGTGCTGCGGCTCATGCCATCCTGTCAGGGAGCGTAGAGTGCGCGAATGGTCAGATCGGCGAGGATTCCCGCCTGCACGGCGGTCACGGCGAGCCGGTCTACCGCGAGCGCCCGCGACATCCGTTCCAGCGCGCCGACGAACGCACGCAGCTGCCGGTAATCTCCACTGACCTGAACACGCAGCGGAACCGCCGCGACCCCTGGAAGCACGGCGCTCCCGGCCGACGCCGGCACTGGATCGAACGAGATCTGCCGCAACTGCATGCCGCTGCTCGTCAAGGCTTCATCCAGCTGCGCCACAATGGCCGGAAGTTCGGGATTCCGAGGGAGCCCGCCTTCAATGACCCGCGCCGCCTGCAGGGCGGCGGCGTGCCGTTGCTCGATCTGGTCGCGCCGTTCGACCAGAGCGACCAGGCGCGAGAATTCCGCCTTCTTACGGCCGGCTTCCTGCCGCGCGATCCGTACCTGTTGCAGGGCCGGCAGGATCACCAGGAGGAACACGACGGCGGCGATGAAACCGATGCCGGCGATGCCGATCACCAACCGCTCCCGCCGTTTCAGAGACAGCATGCTCCTCATTTCAGCCGCCCGGTCAACTGGAATTGCGTGACCATGCGCTCGCCGGCCACCACTTGCTGAATGGAACGCATCTCCACTCCGGCAAGAACACGGGACTGCGCCAGCGTCGTCGCAAAGAGCGCCACGGCCGAAAGATCGGTCGTGCTGCCGGTGAGGCTCACTGTGGAGCCCTCGACGGCCAATGACTGCAGCCACACATTCCTGGGGACGAACCGGCTGACGTCATCGAGCAGGATAGAGAGCGTGCCCGGCCGTCCGAAGATCGATTGAAGGCGCATCCGTCTGCTTTCGAGCTCCTCCGTCTCGGCCTGCAGCTGCGAGAGCCGGACCGCAGCCGGGCGTAGCGGAACCAGGAGCGCCTCAGTCTCACGCGCGGCGGCACGAGACCGCGCCGCCACGGAGACGAGCAGCACATAGACGACCACGATCGCCCCTGCCGCGATCAGCGGAATTCCCAGCACCGCCCGCCGCCGCGATGCCTGCTCGCGCCGTTGCAGGATCGCGGGTGGGTTCAGGTTCAGCAGGATCCGCATCTACAGGATCGTCCTCAGCGCCAAGCCGATGGCCGTCATGAGTTGTGGGGCCACATCAGCAGTGGTCGCGGTGTCGAGCCGGTGCGAGATCAGCAATACATCCGGCAATGCCCCGACGGTCACCGGCACGTCCAGTTCCTGGGCGAGACGGCGGTCGATCCCGGGGAACCTGGCGCCGCCCCCGCAGAGCATAATACGAGTAATCTGGCCGCTCTCGTCCTGCGCCCGGTAGAAATCGATCGAGCGGCGCAGCTGCAGTCCAAGCGCCTCGAGCGTGGCGGCCTCGCCTTCGACCCCCTCGAGGATCGTACGCGTCATCTGTGGGACCGCTTCGCGCACGATGGCGACTTCCGTCGTCGATGCCCCGAGATTCACCATCGCCACAACTCCCTCGGCGGCCGGGGCGGCCAGGGCGCGAACCATCGCCACCGCCGAGACCTCGATGGCATCGGCAGTCAGACCCGCGGCCTCCAGGGTTTCCACGTAGGTCTGGACGAGCTGTTCCGGCGCCGCGGCCAGCAGCACCTCGATCTGGCGCCGTCCATCGTCGGACAGCTCGCGCACCACCTGCGTGTCGAGCACCGCTTCCTCTACGGGAAACGGGAGGTGCTTCTCCGCCTCCCAGCGCACCGCTTGCTTCACCTCATCTTCCGGGATTGGGGGCAGCCGGAGGATGCGCGCCAGCACGTGCTGCCCGCTGACGGAGACGATGACGCGGCGCGCGCGGATGCCGGCTTCGCGCAGCACCCCGACGATCGCGGCCCCTGCCGCGTCCGGGTCGAGGATCATCCCGTTCTGCACGGCGCCTGCCGGAGTCGGCGCCACGCCGTATCGCGATAGTTCAATGCCTTTCGCCGTGCGCCGGACTTCGGCCACCTTGATCGCCCGCGCGCCGATGTCGACGCCGACCGCCCCCGCGCCGATTTGAAAGATGTGTTGGAGTCGTCGCATAGTCCTCCGGCTAATCCTTCGCCGACCAAGACACCACGAGCAACGCGTTCCCCGTTGCGAGTGGCATGAACGCGGCGGGGAGCACATCGGTCACCGCGGAGTCATACCGTATCGTGACTGTGCCGAGGTTCGCCGCAGTGTCGAGCGCCGCCACAGCACCGTTTGAGGCGATGACACCCCGCAGGATGACGTTCACCTGATTCGCCCCGTGCTGCATGTCGATGCCGGAACCCGCCGAGCCCTGGAGGTCATTGCTACACGTGGAGGGCGGCACACAGCCCCCGCCGGGGTTGTCCAATCCAGCAAAGGCATAGACAAACCCCGCCAGATCGACGTCACGCGGGGCGGCGGGGAATCCGGAGGAGACGAGGCGGATCTGTCCGCCGGCCACCAGAGCCGGATCCCCGGTCAGGCTCTGCTGCGTGTAGTTGGCCGTTCGCAGCGAGACGTTCTCGAAGTTGATGCCGCCGGCGACGGCGGTCCCGGCCACCCGGCGAAACACCGCGATCATGCCGGTCACCTGCCGGGGATCGCTCGTGGCGTACTGGATGACGGCGGTGCTGTCCGTCGCGGGGCGCGATCGGAGACAGAGGGTTTCAGTGGTGCCTCCGGCGAGCCCGACGCAATCGACCGTCACACGTCGGGGGACCAGCGCAACAATGTGCGCAATCCCCACCGCGGCGTTGCCTGTGCGTGAGGTCTTGACCCCGATTGCTCCACCGGTGGCCTGGAGCTGATCGGTGCCTTCCGAAGTGGTGCGGGACGGTTGCGGGCCTCCTCCCGATGCGGCACCGTAGCGCTCTATGAGCCCCGGCGTTTGCGGCGTCCACGTGGCGCCGTTCGCCGCGGCGAAAGACGCCACGAGCATCGCGCCGTCCAGTGTCGTGGTCACGCCGGGCGTAGAGTGGTCGGTTCCGCTCGGGGTCGTCTGGCCGAGGGCAACGTCGATGGGTTCGGCCGTATCGACATTCACATACGCCTGGATTCCGCCTGAAGCTTTTTCTGAAGAACTGAATCCCCAGGTGTAGCTGACAGGTTCAGCCGCCGTCGCCACCTTGTAGTAGACAGCCATTTTCAGGGTCGTGCCGTTATCGATCGGATTGGTCCCTCCCGGGACAAGCGTCCACCCTGCCGGGACCGACGTAATCGTCGTAATTGATCCGCCCCGAACGGTGATCGCAGCCACCATGACGTCGTTGAGGACTACCAGCGGAGGCCGGGTGATGATGAGTGTCGGGTCGCCGTTGCCGTTGTCGCCCCCACGGCTCTGACGGTGAGTGATGGTGCTCGTGGACAGGGCATACTGCGTCCGCTCGCTCGGATTGAACTGCACGTAGAACACCGAGTTGGCAATGGCTGCCCCGATGGTGCCGACGCGGTCATTGATGTACCGGTCCCAGCAGCGCTGCGTCTCGCGCAGTGCGAAGTTCCACCCCGGCGCCGAGCATCGACTCGCGGGATCTCCGCCACGGAAAAACAGGTTCAGCCCGTCCAGCGGGTCCGTGGTGGCGAGCGCCCTGCTGCGGTAACTGGCGGGGTCCGCACTGTCCATGTCGAGCCGGGGGAACCCGATGGTCCCGAAGAGGGCGTCGCAGCGCCATGGCCAGGTGGCGCAGGTGATGCCGGAGATGGTCCCGTTGGCCGTCACAGAGCCGATCACGCTCGCCCCGGCGGGATTGATGGTCACGGCCGTGGCTGCGCCGAGCCGGTTGTTGGCGTGCAGCGCGCCGGTTTCCTCGAATGGGAGCACGTTCTCGACGGTGAGTCCCGCCTGGGCGCCTCCCAGGGTGACGGTCGTGTTGCCCACCAGGCCGTTCACGGCAAATCGCGGCAACACTTTTACGGCAGCGTTGAGGATCTGGCGGGCGCCGCTTCGGGTGCCGACGGAGACGATTGTCCTCATCGTGCCCGAGGAGGTCACCGTGACCTGATACTGCCCGTCGCCCAGTGTGTCGGTGATCCCCGGCCACGCGGCGTTGAGGCTGAGCTCGTACAGCGCCCGCGCGATGCCCCCCTCAGCCGCGAATTGTGCGGCCACAGCGTCTCCCTGGTTGTAGGCGATGGCCGTTTCCGTGAGCACGAGGTCCACCATGGCCACGCCCATCACCGTCAGCACGATGACGAGGACGAGCACGGTGACCAGGGCAACGCCCTCTTGTCCCCGCAATCGTGTCAGCATCAGTTCCTCAGCCCCGCCCTGGTCGTGACGAGGACTTCCTGGACCTGCCCACCGAGGGCGTCACTGGTCTGCGTACTTCGCGCGCTGATTTCAACGAGATGTACGCGCGCGGATGTCCCCGCGGCATGTCCGCGCGATAAGCCTCGACTCAGGTTGAGGCAACTGCCGGTGATCCCTGTGACCGCAGTCCGATCAGGCAGGTCGAGGCTTGTCGCGCGATGTTCTTCTCGCCCCACTTGTACACGGTCATCAACGGCGAAGCCGCTGACGCTTCCCAGGCAGACCTGTGTGGCCCCCTGCGCGGCCGGAGACGAGAGCGAACTCACAACCGCGACGAACATGTTTCGACCGGGGACCGGGCTGATGAGATCCGCGAGAGGGATCCGGTTGCCTGCCGTCGTGCAGCCCTGCGTGCAGCGGATCACCTGAGCGCCTGACGCGGGACAGCCGCTGTCGCACTGGAACATGACGGAAAGCGGCTGCACGATCTCGCCGTCGGGATGAGACTGGGCCAGCGCCTGCGATATCGTGACGGAGTTGCCGGCGACGCCCGCGACTGTCAATGGGCCCTCGTCTCCAACGGCAACCAGATCTCCCGCCTGCAGCACGGATGCGTCATCAACGAGAAAGACAAGCGTCCCCGCCAGAACGGGGCCGCTGACAGCGGTCTGTCCCCGCCGGATCAGCTCGCCCGCGCGGTGCGCGCGAGCCAGCGGGGACCCGACGGTGATGCTATTACCGGCGATGGCCGTCACGGTCGCCCGCTCCAGCCGGTCCAGGCTGAGGATGACAAGCGGCCGTCCCTGCGCCAGGACCGAAGCATCTTCGACGACGAGTGTCGTTGCTCCGGCCGCAGCATCCTGCGTCAGCACCGTGACCTTCGCCAGGCCCAGCGCGCGCCCGTTGTCCCCGATGACGAAGTCCCTTGCCTGCCGGACTTCCGCAGCAATTCGGCCGAGCGCCACACGCGGCTGCTGCTGGACGTCCATCTGGCCTTCCATAGCGCCCCAGCCGCGCACGCCGACACCGATGAGGCCATAGAATGTGAACAGTACAACGCTCATCATGACAATGGCGATGAGCATCTCCACAAGGGTCAGCCCGCGTTCATCTCGTACGATTCGAGCCAGCCTCACGGTCCCAACTCTCCCATGATCGTGGTCAGGGTGATGGTCCGCGGGACCGTCCCCTCCAGCCAGGTGACGGCCACGGCGATCTGCGCCAGCCGCGAGGTGCCGAGGACCGGTCTCGTGATCGTCGTGGTCCTGGTATAGCGGCCAGCCGGATCGGCGTTGCCGAGCTCGTCGAGCGTCTCCGTGGTTGTGCCTGCCGTAAGACTCGTAAAGCGCCTGGCCTTGAGGAACTCCAGCCGCTGCTGGCCGAGCAGCGTTCCCGTCGTCACGCCGCGGCCCAGCAACCCCTGCGAGGACGCGGTGAAATAAAAGGCCGTCACCACGAATACCACCAGTCCAAAGACGGCCGTCGCGACGACTACCTCGATGAGCGTGAGTCCCCGTTCCCTCACGGACACGTCGTCACCTCGGATAGCTGGGCGCGTCCTGTCGCGGCGGCGACGTCGAGCCGGAACGTCTGGGTGCCTTCGGTCAAACAGAACTCTCCGGGAGCGGCAGGGGCGCCGGTCGCCGAGAATTGCAGCGCGGTCGCAGCGAACGAGCCGCCCACCGTGACGCTGGCAGGGAGGGCGACGTGCTTGAGATCGCTGCCGTCTGACACCTTTTCAACGGTGTAGGAGCCCGGCGCGCCGCCTGTATAGAGCAGGCGCACGTTCTCATCCAGGGTGATGGCGTGTTGCTGTGTGAGGCGCACGTCCGCGAGCAATTGGCGCGAGGCGTGCCGGAGATCTCGCACCTTCTGGTACCGTTCCAGTGTCGGCAGGAGAAGCACGATCATGACGCCCATGAGGACGACAGCGATGAGGATCTCAATCACGCCGATGCCCGTGGCAGCTGCACGGCTCACTGGGGCACCGCCTCCCGCGGTGATAGTCCGATGGCCGTCCCCAGAACGCTCCAGAACACCGGCGCGACACCGACGACGCTGAAACCAAACTGGAGCGCGAGCAGATATCCGAGAAGACCTGCGAGCGCGGCGCCACCCCGGAGATGGAGGTCGAGCGGGCCGCGCAGTGCCCGTACGGCAGACTTGAGAGCCGCTCCGACGACCCAACCGTAGGCCAGAAGCCCTACGATCCCGATAGACAGACCCAGGTCCAGAAATTCATTGTGCGCTCGGTCGATGGTCCGCGGCATCGAACCCCAGAACCGCGCTCTGGTCTCGTCCCATTGCTGGGAGAACACGAGCACGAGGTTGTCAGGACCGTAGCCGAGGATGGGTCGCCGCGCCAGCAGGGCAAGACCCTGGCGCCAGAGATAGACGCGGTCGGCAACCCGGGGCCCCGAGAGCTCCAACGCGGTGCGAGCCTCCCGTGCCGGCGAGGCCTGATCTCGGGCGGCGAGCGGGCCGTCCGGTATCATGAAGAGACACGTAATAATGAGGAGCACCACCCCAGCAGTCACCGCTCGTACTCGGACGGCTCCTGAACGTCTCAGGGGTGCCGCGGTCGCGAAAATCGCGACCGCGAACATGGCGACTGCGAGCATACCTCCTGCCCACGCGGCGCGGCTGTAGGAGAACAGGATTCCGGTGTAAAGCACCAGCGCGGCCAACAGCGCTGCAACTCTTGCCGGCATCGCGCGGGTCATCAGCGATGCGATGAGCGCAAACGGGAAGACCAACACCATGTACGCGCCGTAGTAGTTGGGATGGCCCGTTGTCGCGAACGCTACCGTCCACGAGCGGCGGATGGGATCGCGCACGAAAAATTCGAATCCGAAGTACTGCGCAATTCCGTAAAGACCCACAACAGTCGCGCCGCCGATCATCGCCGCCAGCCAGCGGCCGGGCCATTCGCGACCGACCTCAATCGAGGCAGCCGCAATGGCGGTGTATGCCAGCAGCACGATCAGCCCTTCGTGCCTGTAGGGAGAACCCAGAATTGCCCAGAGAGGTCGCAGCGAGGTGAGCGTGGCGAGTGCAGCCGCCGCCGCAAACGCCGCCAGGGGCCGCACGTCCGGCAGCGCCGGGCGGGCGCCGCCGCGAATCGCGCGCAATCCCCAGCCGGCCGCGATCACGCCGCCGAGAAGCCAGAGCGCGCGGGCTTTCAGGCCATAGTACGTGTCATCGACGTTGGCCAGATCAACGAGGAGCGGCACGACGGCGACCGCAATGAGCGCACTCCACCGGATGGCCGACGTGGCCACTGCGCTGAGCAGCACAGAGCGCTGCCCGGCGTCGGCCGTCGCCATCGGCGGATGTGAGACCCGGAGGAGTGCATCGCGTCCCGGCACGTCCTCACGCGTTACGGCGTGACGAGGTCACCGGCTTGGCCGCGGACTGATGAACCCAGGCCGACCGCGAGGCGATACGTTTTCCCCGCCATGTCACCGATGCCCGTAATGTCCAGCCGGACGAAGTTGTCCGTCGCTCCGCAGGGCGGCGCGGCGCCGGCGTTGTCCAGCGCTGCGGTCACAGTCGCCTCCGTGGCCATACACCGGAATGCTGCCGTGGCCCAATCCCAGACGTTGCTGCTGGCCGGAGCCGTCCACCCGATCTCGGTCGATGTGTCGCACCTTAAGGCGTTGAAGTTCTTCTCCACGCCGCACGCAAACGACAGCGACTTCCACTCGCTGCCGATCTGCCGCGCTTCGGCGACGTAGGCGCGCTGGCGGGCACCGAGGAACGACGGCAAGGCAATCGCGATGAGGAGTCCCATAATCGCAATCACCACAACGATTTCAATCAAGGTAAATCCTGCCCGACCTCTTATCATCCTGCCTCCCCCTTTTGCGATCTGAGTTTCGGACATACGTCCACCCCGATGGTGGCAGAGACGCGCCGGGTGCAACAATGGGACGTTCGGCCGGACGTGGTCCGAACGGCCTACCGCTGGATGCTTCCGATGAGGGTCCAGATAGGGAGCAACACGGCCAGGGCGACGATGAAGACCACGCCCCCAACCGCGAAAATCAAGAACGGCTCGACCACGGCGGCGAACCGCTTGACCGTGTTGTCGACTTCGCGGTCGTAGTAATCGGCGACCTTGTTTAACACGTCTTCCATGGCGCCCGTCTCCTCCCCCACACGCACCATCTGCACCACCATTGGGGGGATGAGCGGGCTGGCCCCGAGCGCTTCGGCCATGGACATCCCGGCGCGCATCCGCTCGCGGGCGCTTTCCACCGACGACCCGATGACACGGTTGCCGAGGGCGTCTGCAACGGCCGCCAGCCCCTCGAGGATGGGGACGCCGCTCCGCATCACGACCGCCATGGAGCGGCCAAAGCGTGAGAAGGCGAGCTTCGAGACAATCGGGCCGAGGATTGGCGCGCGCAGGATGGCGGTGTCGATGAAACGGTGTCCGGATTCCGTGCGCCGGGCCACCGCAGTCAGCAGCACCAGTCCCCCGCCCAGCAGGAGGATCAGCCACCAGGCCGTGCGGAGCACGTGGCTGATCCGAAGCATTATGACGGTGATCAGCGGCAGCGAGACCCGGAATGAGGCGAAGACGCGGGAAAACATCGGCAGGATAAACGCCACGGCCGCAACCGCCACGAGCAGGGTGAAGCCCAGCACGATCAGGGGATACGTGGCCGCGGTGCGGACCTTCTGGGTGAGATCCAACTCCCGCTCCAGGTAGTCCGCCAGGTAGTTCAGCGCGGTATCCAGCACGCCGCTGACTTCGCCCGCCCGCACCGTCTTGACATAAAACGGAAAGAATGCCTCCGGATGCTTCTCGACCTCACCGCTGAGACTGCCTCCACGCTCGATGCCGATCCGCACACTTTGAACGATGGTACGGAGCCGGCGATTTGTCGATTGTTCCTCGAGGACGTGCAGCGCGCCGACGATCGGGAGGCCTGCCGAGATCATCGTGGCCAGCTGCCGGGTGAAGAGGACGAGCTCCCTCCGGCCGACCCGAAAGAATCGGGCGACCTGCGCTCCGGCGGTTTCCAGCTGCTCCTGCTCGGTCACAGAGCTGACCAGAAACCCGCGTGACTGCAGCGACACGGCTGCAACGCGCGCGCTTTCCGCATCCAGCACGCCGGTTTCCAATCGGCCGGTCTGATCCCAAGCCCGGTAGGCGAACCGTGCCATGGTCACCAGCCATTCTATGGAGGGACGGTGCAGGCGGCAATCGGCCAATCGGCCTACATCGCAGCGGGACTCCCCCCGGGGCCCGGCGAACCACTAGCCTCGACAGGATGGATGGCGTGGCAGGAAGGCCGGGTTTTGCGAACGCCACGATCTCGCTTCGCTGGCTGGCCCTCGCCTCCCTGATAGTCCTCGAAACCCTGCTCCCCACCCCCGCTCCTCGCGGGGCGCTGCTTGGTCTGTATTCCGCGATCTTTGCATACGTGCTTGCGCTGACTCTCTACGTGTGGCGCTATCCAGATGACGCCGGACGCGCCGGTCGCGCAGGCGTTGCTCTGGATACCCTCGCCATCGCAGTCGGAATGTTCCTGACGGGACACCGAACCGAGTATCTCTTTCTCGCCTTCCCCGTCGCCACGCTTGCCGGTTTTCTGCTGGGAGTGCGGGGGATGGTGCTCGTCACGGCCGTTGTGGCTGCGGTGCAGCTGCCTGTCGCGAATGCGTCGCTGTTTGCCCCGGATAGATACCTGCCGTGGGCGTTCACCGTGCTGACGATGCTTGCCGCCGGCGTGGTGGCCGCCGCGGGATCGGAGCGGGTGGCTCAGCCGCCGCAGTTCACCCGGGTCCTTGCAGACCTCCGGCGGGTGACCGCTTACGCGCCTCACCCTGCGGCCGCGGCGGAGGCCGCGCTCAACCTCATCATCGCGCACTTTCACGCGCGCAGCGGCTCGGTGATGCTGTTCGATTCGCAGACACAGCGTCTGGAGATCCTGGCCGCGCACCATCTGGACCAGGCCTACAAGGACATCCAACTCCGCCTGGGCGAGGGCATTGCCGGGTGGGTCGCCCAGGAAGGTCATGCGATCCTGCTTACCCCGGAAGCCATTGTGCCGTTCCAACTGACCCGCAGCGACATCGGCTCCTCGATCTGCATTCCTCTCATGTCCTCGCGGGGACCGCTCGGGGTCCTCAACCTGAACCGTTCACCGTCGCACGAGCACTTCACCCACGACGATCTGCGGGCTGCCGAGCTCTCAGCACATCAACTGACGGGGGTGCTGATCCTGGCGCAGAGTGAGCGCACCGTGGCCGCCGCGCTGGCGGAAATGGCTGAGGGATTTGGAGAGGTGAGCCGCGCATTGTCGCGCGATCCGGCCGTGCTGTGGCCCGCTCTGCTTGATATGGCGCGCTCGCTGACGTCGGCGCACTTTGCGGTGCTGGCGCTGGAGCGCGAAGACACGGGCAACATGGATATCGTGGCCACCCGGGGCATCGACGGCCGGGTCGCACACGAGTTTGTGCCGACGCTGCTGGCCGCCAGCACCCACGGAGAGATCCGCGTGGCGGAGGGCGGACCTAACCCGAGCGGCGTCCCCATGGCGATGGCCTGCGTGCCGCTGCGAACGGAAGGGGGAACGCTCGGAGCGATTGGACTCGGACTTCCTGACGGGCGGGTCAGCGCGCGGCTGCTCAATGCGGTAGCGTCACATGTCGCCGCCGCGGTGCACACGGCACGGTCCGCGTACCGGATCGCGGATATCGGGGTGGCCGAGGAACGCCGCCGCATTGCCCGTGAGATGCATGACGGGCTGGCGCAGACGCTGGCCGATGCGGTGCTCCAGACCGACCTGGCGGGGATGGCCGCGCAGTCCAACCCGGAGCGCCTGGGCGCCGATCTGAAGGATCTGCGGACACTTCTGGAACGGGCGATGCGGGAGTTGCGCGAGTTCATGAGCGAGCTCCACCGCCGGGACCAGGCGCCCGGCACGTTGTTCGCCGCACTGGACGCCATGAGTCGGGACTTTGCCCGGCGTTACCAGATCCCAACCACCGTGGCTTCCCACGGCGACGACACCGCGCTGCCTTCTGCCGTGCAGCATGCCGCCCTGGCGATCGCGCGGCAGGCGCTGACCAACGTCAGAGCCCACGCCCGCGCGACCGCGGTGACCATCCGCGCAGAGGTGACGCCGGAGGAGTGTGCCGTGAGTGTGGGAGACAACGGCATGGGGTTTGACCTTTCGGCCCATCGGAGCAGGCCGGCCGCCCCGCACCATCTCGGCCTCACGTCGATGCGCGAACGCGCCGCCCTCGTGGGCGGCATCCTGCGCATCGAGACGGCGCCGGGTCAGGGGACGACGATCACCGTCCACGTCCCGTTGGAGCGGCCGTGAGCAAGATCCGGGTGCTGCTGGCGGACGACCACGACCTCTTCCGGCAGGGGGTGCGGCGGCTGCTCGAGGGCGTCTCCGACCTCGAGGTCATCGGCGAGGGGCGCACCGGTGAGGAGACGGTCCGGCTTGTGGAGGATCTGGTACCGGACATCGTGCTGCTGGACATCACGATGCCTGGTCTCTCCGGCATCGACGCGGCGCGGCTGATCAAGACCGCCAGTCCGCGCACGGGCGTGATCATGCTCACCGTGCACGCCGACGAGGAGTTTCTCTTCGAAGCGATCAAGGCCGGCGCGATGGGCTATCTCCTGAAGGACGCCTCGCCGGACGATCTCGTGCGCGCCATCCGTCTGATCTACGGCGGCGAGGGGCTGCTGGCCCCGAGCATGGCGGCCAAGGTGATGCGCGAGTTTGCACGGACGCGTGAGGCGAAAGAGCTCGCCGGCGTCCTAAATCCGCTCACGGTGCGGGAGATCGAGATCCTGCAGCACGTCGCGGAAGGGCTCGCGAACAAGGAGATCGCTCACAAACTCTCGATCAGCGAGCGCACCGTCAAGAATCATCTCAGCAACATCATGGAGAAGCTGCACGTGAACAGTCGCACCCAGGCCGCTGTCTACGCGTTGCGCTCAGGACTCGTCCCTCCCCCATCCAGATAGCGCGCGGTGCCCTGGTACCATAGACCCATTTACGCGTTCAATTGAGTGGGACTAGACTGGGCCGGGAGACCCCACGTGACCCGCATCCGCGTCCTGCTTGTCGATGACAACGCCGGTTTTCGCCAGCGTCTGGCGCGACTGCTCCAGATGGAGCAGGACATGGAGATCGTCGGAGAGGCCGCCGATGGCTGTGAGGCCATCGCCAGGGCTCGCGAGTTGCGACCGGACGTCGTCCTGATGGACTTCCGGATGGCAGGCATGGACGGCGTCACCGCAGGACGGCTGCTGGTGCAGGAGCACCCTTCAGTCAGAGTCCTCATCCTTACGGCCTATCCGGGGGCCCTCGACCGGGACCGCCTGCGGCGCGACGGGCTCGCCGGGCTGCTCATCAAGGATCAACCAGCGGCGGAAATCGCCGCCGCCATCCGCCTTCCGCAGGCCTCTTAGCCCGGCTCCGTCGTCGCCGCCGGGTCCGTCCGGGTGATTCGCAGGACTTCCTCCACCGTCGTCACGCCGCGCATGGCCTTCAGCATCCCGTCCGCCCGCATGTCCGTCATGCCCTCCTGCCGTGCCGCTTCAGCGATGTGGCTGGCCGAGGATCGGGCCAGCACGTGCCAGCGGATGCCTTCGGTGATGGGCAAGACCTCGAAGATTCCGGTCCGCCCGATGTAGCCGCTGTGCCGGCACTGCGGGCATCCGACTGCGCGGTGGAACTGGGGCGCCGGAAGCGGTTCCGGCACGAGGGACATCAGCCAGGCCATGACCTCCGGCACAGGCTGGTCTGGCTGTTTGCAATGCGGGCAGAGCAAACGGACCAGCCGCTGCGATAGGACGCAGACGACCCCGGAGGCAATGAGGTACGGCTCGATGCCCATGTCGGCAAGACGTGTCAGCGCTCCGGCGGCATCGTTGGTGTGAATCGTCGTCAGCACGAGGTGTCCGGTGAGCGAGGCCTGGATGGCGATCTCCGACGTTTCCCGGTCCCGGATCTCGCCGATCATGATAATGTCCGGGTCATGCCGGAGGATCGAGCGCAGCCCTGAGGCAAACGTGAGCCCGGACCGCGGATTGACCTGGATGTGGCTCACCCCCGGGAGTTGATACTCGACCGGATCTTCGACCGTGATGATGTTCCGGTCCGCGGAGTTGAGGAGGGCCAGCGTGCTGATCAGTGTCGTGGTCTTGCCGCTTCCCGTGGGGCCGCTGACGAGCACGATCCCGTACGGCTGATGCATCACGGATTCGTAGCGCCTGCGCACGTCACCGTACATGCCCACCTGCTCCAGGGTGAGCAGCCCGCGCGCTTTGTCCAGCAGGCGCAGCGCGACGCGCTCCCCATAGATCGTGGGCGCCGTCGCCACACGGATGTCCAGGGCCTTGCCGTCCAGCTGCGTCTCGAAGGCGCCATCCTGGGGGAGGCGCCGTTCCGCGATGTTCATCTGTGAGAGCACCTTGACGCGGGACACCAGGGCGGGGTGCACGCTCTTAGGCACGGTCATGACCACATAGAGCACGCCATCGATCCGTAGCCGCACCCGCACGTCATCTTCGCCGGGCTCGATGTGCACGTCGCTGGCGCGATCTTTCATCGCCTGGGAGAGCAGCATGTTGACCAGCCGGACGGCGGGGGTGTCTTCGCCGTCCTCCGCGGAAGCCGCACCCTGCCCTTCTTCATCGAGATCGCCGAGCACCGCCTGAGCCGCGGCGCCCATCCCGTAGACTCGTTCGATCGCTGCGGCGATCTCCGACTCTTCCGCCACCACGGGCGTGACGGAGCGGCGTGCCGCAATGCCGACATCATCGAGGGCGTATACGTCGAGGGGATCCGCCACAGCCACGACCAGGGCATCTCCGTCGAGCGCGACCGGGACGAGACGGCGTTTCCGTGCCAGGACCTCGGGGACGAGCTTGACCGCCGCCGGATCCACCCGCACCCCCGCCACGTTGACGAGACGAAGCCCGAGCTGATCCGCCAGTGCCTGAGCGATCTGCCGCTCGGTTGCCGCCTTCATCTCAACCAGGATGCGTCCCAGGCGCTCTCGCGTCTTGCGCTGACGGCTCAGGGCGTCCTGAAGCTGCGCCGGCGTGATGACGCCGCTCTCGATGAGGATGTCGCCGATGCGTTTTCGCTGCGGCTTGGCCATGGGTTCGGAGGTACGGGCACGACGGCCCAGGCTAATCGTAGAAGCGGATCGGAGGGTCCCACAATGGGCGGTTCGGGCAATGGGTGGGCCAAATGGCCCTAGGCCGGTGCCGTCACGTCCACGCCGGCGGCCGCGATTCGACCGGTGAGCGCGACGAGGGCGCGAACATGGATCGGGTCGAAGACGGGGAGTTTGCCTGCCAGCAGCGCCGTCAGCAATCCCCCCATCGTCACGGGCCGGACTCCGGCCACCCGGCCGCACGTCATCGCATCGACATAGTCCACGAGCGCCACGAGGCGCGAGTGAGGGGTTAGATCGCGGTGGTGTCCTGCGAAGACATAGTGATGCTCCATCGCAATAAGCATGGGCAGCCTGCTTTCGCCAGCCATGTCGCGTAGAAGGAGCCCACCTTCGGCGGCATGGCGAAGGGGGCGGGTGCCGGCCGTGCGCGTCCGCTCGGTCAACCGTTCTTCCCAGCTCAGCCGGGCCATCCCGATGTCGTGGAGAAATGCGGCGACGCCCAGATCCATCTGCTCCCTAGGTCCCAGCCCAAGCGTCTGAGCGATGTGGATGGTCAGGAATGCCACGTTCACAGCGTGCGCCGCATCGAGCTCGTCGTGAGCGCGGATGACCACCTGGCGCCACAACGGCAGCGGATCGCCGTGAACGGCGAGAGGTTCAACCGCCATCTGGATGTGACCTGCATCGATGGACGTTTCACCCCGCTCGACGGCCGCGAAGATTTCCGACGCGGTGGCGGAGGCTTCCCTGTACTCGTCCGTTTCTGGAGGCAGCGGAGTGTCCGTGGCCGGCGCGTTAACTTCGACGCCCTGTACTCCCGCCGAGCGCACCGCTTCTGCGATGCCACCCGTTGCAATGAGCTCCTCGGGCTCGCGGCTGAGCATCCGGATAAGCGTCCGAAGGCCTTCTGAGCTCACCGCAGGGAAAATCGCCAGGCGGGCAATGCCGCGTGCGGTGAGGTGCCGGCGCAACTCCTGGCCATACCGGTCACCGTCCGGCAGCGCGGCGCCCTGCACAATCAACCAATCGCCTGCCGCCTCCCACCAAACGGCCGGCCTGCGGCGTAACTCCTCTCGCATAGCGGCGTCCAGCTGCGCCACGCTCTCGGCAGCCATCGGGTGGTGTGGACCATAGTGCCGGAACTGCCGGAGCGCCGCGATCAGGAGACGCGTCAACATCAGCCGGTCCTCCCGAGTCGCGCTCGGTCCGCTGGGGCCTCCTGCTTCAGCTCGTTGATCTGCAGGCGCGGCAGCAGAGGTCCTTCTGCTGTCGGTTCGCGCCCCCTGGATGGTCGGGAGGAGTTCGGCGAGCCGTCGCATGGCCTGGGTGCGGAGGCGCTCAGAAGGCCACGCCTTCAGATCGTCTCCGCTCTGCCGCATCTCTTCCCCGGTGAGTTGTGGTGGCGGCGGAAGCGGGACGCGCTCGATCGGTTGGTGAAACGAGCGGAGCGCCTCAGCGACCCGGCGGCCCCGTTCATGTGCATCCGTGGTGACCTGCGCCGCCAGGCTCGCCGCAAGGACAGGCGGCCATTGGGATGCCAGCGATGCCGCCCAGGGCTCGTCCATGGATTGCACCACCATCGCGCACACGCCGGCCTGCCAGCTCACCCGCAGGGATGCCAGCGTTTGCCCGATGGCCTTCCACGCGGATGCCTGCGCTGCGCGTGGCCAGGTCGCGATCCGGCGGTCGAACTCCCTCAGCGCCTTCCGGATGACGTTATGATCTCCAGCGGTCTGCTCGAGGTAGGCGGCGACGCGCCCCCCGGCCCCGGCTTTCGCCGCCTCAAGTAATGGTTCCAGAGCATCCACTCCGAGGGCGGTACCGGCGCCAACATGCTCGATCACGAGGTGCTGCACGCCGCGGCTGATGAGCACCTGCGCGATTCCGCCGGCGCGTTCGACCTCATGGACCGGCTGATGCAGGGCCAAAAGGAGCTCGCCGATTTCTCCAGGGCTGAAGGGTTGGAGGAAGCGCAGCCCCGGCGCGGCGCGCGCGCGCATCGCCCGGTTCAGGTCCGAGACAACGTCGTCCACATAGGAACGGGGGCTGAAGTCAAACACGACCCCCTGGGGGGTTGCGGTGAAGGCCAGCACGCCGTACGTCACCCTGTAGGTGTCAATCGCCCGCCCGGCAGCGTGCAGCGCTGCCGTCGCCAATTCGTGTCCCAGCGGATACAACCGGAGCGTTCTGAAGGCTGCTGCGAGCGCGCGAACAGCCTGACGCGCCGCCTCGAAGCGATGAGGATCCTCGCCTGCGCTGCGTGACTCGACGGTCATGGCCGCTCGCTTGATTCGAGCCCTGCGCCAGGCCTCCCCCTCTAGTGCCTGTCCAGGTCCTCCAAAATCCGTACGAGACGCGCCCGGCGTGCCTTGAGATCGTCGGCATGTGCCCGCTCCCGCTGTACGACTTCGGCAGGGGCGCGGTCCAGGAATGCCGGATCGCTCAGCCGCTGATCCAACCGCGCTATATCACGATCGATGTCGGCGATGTCTCGCAGCTTTTGGGCGCGGAGTTTCGGGACGTCTCGAACAGTCGGCTTGATGCGGATCACGGTAGTCGGGAATTCTTCCATCACGGCCCCGATCGTATTCGCGGGAATCGGCGCACTCTCCGGAAGGAGGTCGAGCGACGTCCGGGTCAGCTGATTGATGTATGGCGCGGCGTCAAAGAGTATTTTGCTGTCCCTTTCCTTTCCCTGGAGAAACGAGGGTATGCGGTCCCCCGGCGGCGTCGAAACTTCAGCCCGAAGGCTCCGGATGGTACGCACAGCATCCATGATCTGCCTCATTCGCCCCTCGATCTCTGCATCGATCCAGTGCCCGTCGGCTGCGGGCCATGGGGAGATCATGATGCTCTCTCCGTCGTGCGGCAGATGCTGCCACACCTCTTCCGTGAGAAACGGCATCACCGGATGCAGCAGGCGCATCGTGTCGGAGAGCACCGACCACAGCGTATGCTGCACGGCGGCACGCCGGGGCGATCCCGGCGGCGCCGCCTGGAGGTCCACTTTGGCCATCTCGAGATACCAGTCGCAATACTCCCCCCAGATGAACTCGTAGAGCGCCCGGGCGGCTTTGTCGAACTCGAACGCCTCCAGATGCCCCGTCACGACGCGGGCAGTTTGAGCGTACCGGCTGCGGATCCATCGTTCGGTCATCACCAGCCCGGTGGACCGGGGCGCCGGAGCGCGGTGATCAAACCCATCCAGGTTCATCAGCACGAACCGCGTGGCATTCCAGATCTTCGTGTTGAAATTGCGCACGTCGGCGATCATCTTTTCACTGAACCGCAGGTCCTGCTGCGCCTGGGAGCAGCGCGACACGAGGGCAAAGCGGATCGCATCCGCCCCGTACCCCCGCTCGTCTGCCATCTCCAGCGGGTCGATCCCGGTGCCGAGTGATTTGCTCATCCGGCGGCCCTCCAGCGTCATCACGGTGGGCGCCACGTACACGTCGGTGAACGGGATGTCGTCCATGAAGTGCAGCCCCAGCATGATCATCCGCGCGATCCACAGGAAGAGGATCTCGTTGGCCGTCACCAGGACGTGTCCCGGGTAGAAGTACCGCAGGTCCGGCGTGTCCTGCGGCCACCCCAGCGTCGCGAACGGCCAGAGACCCGAGCTGAACCAGGTGTCGAGCACGTCGGGGTCCTGCTCCAGCGCCCCGGCGCCGCACTTCGCGCACCGATCGGGCTGGGTCTTGGCGGCCATCCGCTCGCCGCAGGCCGCGCACTGCCACACGGGGATGCGGTGGCCCCACCACAACTGGCGCGAGAGCGTCCACGGGCGGATGTGATCGAGGAAGTGGAGGACCACCTTTGACCACCGCTCATGGTGGAATCGAACGCGGCCGGAACGGATCGCGATGGCCGCACGAGCGGCCATCGCGGACATATCGCAGAACCACTGGTCGCTGATGTACGGCTCGATCACCGCATGGCAGCGGTCGCACGTGCCGATGTTCGTGCGATACGGTTCCACCTTCTCGACCAGACCCATCGCCTGCAGATCGGCGGCCAGCGCTTTGCGGGCCTCAAACCGGTCCATCCCCGCATACTTGCCTGCCTCCGGGGTCATCCGCCCCTTCGGGTCGAGGATGACCAGCGTCGGGAGTCCATGATCGGCGCCGATCTCGTTGTCGAGCAGGTCGTGGCCGGGGGTGATCTTCAGCGCGCCGGTGCCGAAGTCCGGGTCCACACGCCGGTCGGCGATCACAGGGACACGCCGGTTCACGATGGGCACCAGTACTTCGCGCCCGATCATCGCCTTGTACCGAGGATCTGCCGGAGACACCGCCACCGCCACATCTGCCAGGATCGTTTCGGGTCGCTGTGTGGCGATGATGATGCCTCCTCCGCCATCGGCC
>JAIBHM010000160.1 GCA_020028535.1 Armatimonadota bacterium
GCGCGAGGGTGGCGAAGAATGACTTCGGCCCGCGCCTGACCCGCAGCGGCTGGGGTGCGACGACCCGTGCGCCGACCTCGGGCGGCGGCACCACCGCAAGACCCCGTGGGATTCTTAGAGTTTGACCCGGCCGGATGCGATCGGAGCGCAGCGCATTCGCTGCCTGGAGCGCTTCCACCGAGGTGCTGTACCGGCGTGCGATGCTGGAAAGGGTGTCTCCGCGCTGCACGATGTGCGAGCGCGCGGCCCCGCTGTTGCCGGCTGTGGGAATGGTCAGGACCTGACCCGCCCGGATCCGTTCGGGATCGCTGAGGCCGTTTGCGCGGGCAATGGCCTCAACGGTGACGCCGTAGCGCAGCGCGATGCGGTAGAGATTCTCGCCAGGCCGGACGGTGTGTGTAAGCGGGCGGGCGGAGGCGGTCTCAGGCACAGTCAAACAGAGTGACGTGAGGAGCAACAGGGTGCCCGTGATGGACGCGATCGCGCGCATCGATACCTCGCCGGTACCTGTGCCATGCCCTCACCGTCGCACTCCGTAGACCTTCTGACAAAAACAGGAAGGCAGGGACCCGAAATAGGCGGGTCTCTGCCTTCCTGCTCCTCTCCCGTAAGTTGCTCTTACCGCTTCGAGTACTGGAAGCCCTTCCGCGCCCGCTTCCGGCCGTACTTCTTGCGTTCCTTCATCCGGGGATCACGCGTCAGCAGGCCTTCCTTGTGCAGGGGCGACTTGACCGACTCGTCGCTGCGCGCGAGCGCGCGGGCGATCCCGTGGCGTACGGCGCCGGCCTGCCCGGCGATGCCGCCGCCGATGACCGTGGCCACCACGTCGTAGCGCCCGACGGTATTGGCCGCGGCAAACGGCTGCTGCAGGATCGTCTGCAACGCCTGGCGGGGGAAGTACTGCTCGGCCGGCTTTCCGTTCACCATGATCTTGCCGCTTCCCGGCACCAGGCGGACACGAGCCACCGCGTTCTTCCGCCGGCCGGTTCCGTTGGCGATCGTCTCGACTGCCACCGCGCTCACCTCGTCACTTCTGCTTTCGTGGGCTTCTGCGCCGCATGCGCGTGCTCCGCGCCCTTATAGACCCGTAGCCGCCGGATCATGCGCTCGCCGAGCCGGGTCTGCGGCAGCATGCCCCGCACCGCGTCGGAGATGACACGCTCGGGCTTCTCCTTCAGCAGAGTCCCCAGCGAGTCCGTGCGCAAGCCGCCGGGATAGCCTGAGTGCCGGTACACCTTCTCGCGCTGGGCCTTCCGGCCCGTTACGCGGATTTTCTCCGCGTTGATGACGATGACGCCGTCGCCGACATCGAGGAACGTCGTGTATAGAGGCTTGTGCTTGCCGCGTAACAAAGTCGCCACGCGCGTCGCCAGCCGTCCGAGCACCTGGCCGTCGGCATCCACCACGTGCCACTGGTGGTTCTTCTTGACGTCAGTTGGAAGGAGCGTATTCATAAGCGCTTTATCTTACCGTGGGGGCGGCAGACGAGTCAACCCAGGAATCAGGTCGTGTGGTAGGTCAGCGATTTTGTCCTCCCTAACAGGTCAGCGAAAATGTCCTCCCCTGGCTGAGCAGAACCTGGGGAGGCATGATCACCTTGACGGCCCGCGCCGAACAGGTCTTGAAAGTCCTCCATGCCCTCGACCGCCGCGAGTTGCTGATGGTCGAGGCCGCCCAACTCCTCGGACGGTCCGTGCGTCAAATCCGGCGGCTCCGCACGGCGCTGCGAGCCACGGGCCCGACCGCTCTCGTCCATGGGAATCGCGGGCACCCGCCCGTCAACCGCATCGCGGACAGCATTCGGGCCCGCGTCGTGCGCCTCGCCACCAAGATCTACATCGGCGTCAATGACCACCACTTGCAAGAACTCCTGAGCGAGCGCGAAGGCCTGACGCTTTCTCGCCCCTCCGTCCGCCGCATCCTGCGCGCGGCGGGCCGGCCCAGCCCGCGGCGCCGCCGTCCACCGCGCCACCGCCGCCGTCGCGAGCGGATGCCTCAGGCAGGCCTCCTTATCCAGCTTGACGGCAGCACTCACGCCTGGCTCGACCAGCGCGGGCCTCGCCTCACATTGATTGCGGCCATGGACGATGCCACCGGAGAAGTCCTTGCGGCCACCTTCCGGGACGAAGAAGACGCGCACGGCTACTTCCAGATCCTGCACACCCTGACGCAGACCAAGGGCATCCCGATCGCGGCGTACAGTGATCGCCACGGCATCTTCCACCGCAGCAAGACTAAACAGTCGCTCCCCCTCCGCGCGCAGCTGGCCGGGGAACCCGCATCCACACAGATCGCGCGAGCCCTGCACGAGCTCCGCATCCAGTGGATCCCGGCCAAGAGCCCGCAGGCCAAGGGCCGCATCGAACGGCTCTTTGGCACCTTCCAGGACCGCCTGCGAGCAGAACTACGCCTGGCCGGCGTCGTCGACCGCAAGGGCGCGACTGCCTTTCTGCGGGGCTTCCTCTCACGCTACAATGCCCGCTTCGCCCGGCGGCCGGTGAACCCAGCCTCGGCCTATCGGCCCTGGCCCGCCGGGCTCGACCCGCAGACCATCTTTTGCTTTAAGTACCAGCGCACCGTAAACAATGATCACACCGTCGGCCTCGGAGGCCAGCAAATCCAACTCCTGCCCGCGTCTCATGAGCGCAACTATGCCAAGGCCGCCGTCGAGGTCCACGAGCGCCTCGACGGCAGCATCGCCATCTTCTATCAGGGGAGGCGCATCGCGTGCCGCTGGGTGACGAGCACCTTGAGGACTGATCAGGTCCGAGCCTACCTGCGACCACTCATCCCTCACCACCCCCATGACGCTTTCCAGGTGCCAGCTTCTCAGAATCGTGCGGCGATCCGATCTCGCGGAACCCATCGTGAAGTCTCCTCCAAACGAGCGGTGAGTGAGAGGCGCCAACCGAAACGTCTGCCATGGAGTCCGCCACCTGATCACCCATGGAGGTGTCCGTGGCCAGAGACGAAAAGCACAGAGGCCAACGGGGAGAGGACAAAATCGCTGAACCCTTACGCGGACAGAATCACTGACCTACGACACCCAGGAATCAGGTCAGCTCGATTGCGGACGAATCTCCCACGTTGACACGGGCCGGCCGGCCCTTGACGACGGCCCGTTCGCCGACGATGGAGTGCTCGAGGAGCGCGTCCTCGACCTCGGCGTGGGCGTTCACGATGGAGTCCCGAATGACGGAGTTGATGACCCGGGCGCCCTCGGCGATCGAGACATACGGCCCAACCACGGAGCCGTGGATCTCGGCGCTGGAACTGACATAGGTAGGTGGTATGACCACCGATGTATCGTTGGCCATGGCGCTTTCCGGGGGCGTGAGCTCGAGAAGATCGTGGTTGGCCTGGAGGAGCGCCGGGGCGGTGCCGCAATCGTACCAATGCTCCATTTGGAAGGTGCGCATCTTCTCGCCGGAATCCACCATCAGCTGCAGCCCATCGGCCAGCCAGAATTCGCCGCGCGCCTGTTGATTCTCACGCACCAGGCGGTCCAGCGCTTTGCGCAGCGCCGCAGAGTTGCGGATGTGGTAGATACCGATCAACGCCAGGTTGGTCGACGGCTGCTCTGGCTTTTCCACGAAACGCCGGATGTAGCCCCGGCCGTCCAGTTCCACGATGCCCAGGCGGCGGGGGTCGTCGACTTCCTTGACCCCCGCCAGCGACTCCTGGCTGCGCAGGAGTCCCGAGAGGTCGCCCTTGATAATCGTATCACCGAAAATGACGATGACCGGGGGGCCGTCGAGGTGCTCCCGCGCAACGTAGACGGCGTGCCCGTTGCCGAGCGGCTCGTCCTGCACCACGAAGTGCAATTTGATACTCGTGTAGTGCTCCCGCGCGTAGGCCTCGATCTTCTCCCCAAGGTAGCCCACGACAAGGACAACCTCATCCACGCCCGCAGCCGCCAGCTCATCGATGATGTGCGCAAGGATGGGCTTGCCGGCGACGTGCATGAGGGCCTTCGGCTGGGTATGCGTATGAGGACGCAGGCGCGTTCCGAACCCGGCGACCGGGATGATGGCCTTCATTCGTGTGATCCGCGGCGGCTGAGCGGTTGACGGGAGAGGAGGAACGTCGACGGCTGGTAGGTGGGGACGAGTTGCTGAAAGACGGCGACCAGGCCGTCTACGTCGTGGGTCTTGATGAGATGCTCCAGCCTCGCCACCTGGGCGATCACGTCGTTGCCTGGAGCCATGGAAGTATCGCGCGCCATGAAGATGCGGTCGTGCCGCGTCGCCGCCGTCCCCTCTTCCGCGGAGAGCAGGTCCTCATGCTCCTTTTCTCCCGGCTCCGGATCCCCGAAAACAATCGGCACGTCGGTATCCGGCTGGAGGCCGGAGAGGCGG
>JAIBHM010000161.1 GCA_020028535.1 Armatimonadota bacterium
GCGCGTCGTGAACGATACGGTGGGGGGCGTGCCGATCGTCGTGATGTTCGTCAAAGGGGTCGCCTCGGCGCTGGACAGCTCGAGCATCGCCGACTCGCGTGACGTCGGTACTGCCGCCGTCTTCCAGCGACGCCTCGATTCCCGCACGCTGACGTTCACCCGGCTGATGGAAGCGGTCGCGGACCAGCAGACGGGAAGCACATGGGACATCCTGGGACAGGCCACGGCAGGGAAATTGCGCGGGAAGAAACTGACGCCGGTTGTGAGCGGTCAGCACTTCTGGTTCACGTGGGCCGTATTTAAGCCCAAGACCCGCATCTACAAGCCCTGAGGTTGGTACCGCAGTACCAATACCCCAGCTTCCCCTCGAGTACGCCGGTCTCTAGCCTGCCTGCGGCGTCCGCCGTATCCTCGGAATCACTTCATATCTGGAGGAGGGAAGCGAATGGTGAACACTCGCCGGACTATCGTGGCCGGTCTCATCGCCAGTATCGCCATGGGCATAATCGAGATGATCTACGAAGCGGTGGCCGGGGACGGCTTCTGGTCTCCGATCGCCTATATCGGGGCGACGGTCCTTAGAGGATTGCAGTCACTGCAGCCGCCCGTGGGATTCCAATTTTGGGGCGTCGTGCTGGGTTTGATGGGACACATGATGAATTCCGTGATCCTGACCTGGATCTTCAGGTCACTCATTGCACGCCGTATCGGCTCGCGCGGCTCGCAGCTCGTCACAGGGGCCATCTACGGGCTCGTCGTCTTCTTCGTAATGTGGTATGTCGTCGTGCCCGCCGTAGATGCGGTAATGCTCAATCTGAACGCCACCGTCTTCGCCCTGGCCCACGTAGCCTGGGGAGCGGTGTTGCTGCGCTGCTGCCCCAGTCCGAGGCGATGCCCCGCGCCTCGACTGTCTGAGCCCCCACCCTATCGATCCGGCCTCCGCCGGTCTGATCCAGCCGGCGGAGTGTTCGGTTCTGTAGTCCCGCTTACATTTGCCCGCTCCGTGCGGCGCTACCGTTGACGTTACGATTCCTCGAAGGAGGGCGCCATGGACCTCAGCGATCACATTTCTCGGAGGGAACTCCTGCGCTGGGCGGCCGCTGCCGGCCTTGCGCTGCCATTGTCCGGCAGCCTGCCTCGATTGGTGGCGGCGGCCCCCGCCGGCGCGAAGAAGCACGTCGCAGATGTCCTCCGTTTCTCGACCCGCCCGCAAGGGTGGAAGGGCGCATTCGGGTTCGTCACCTTCCGCCTTCACCCCGTCTTCATTGACGGCGACCGTGCATACCACATCCGCACGGATGCCTCCGACGCCAGCTTCGCCCGCCGCGTGGGGCTCGTCCACGTCCCCAAACTCGCGGCGGCGATCAAAGCGCAGGCGGCAGCCGACTACTTCATATTCACTAACGGGGCATCAGGCCAGCTTCCGGTCATCAGCACGGCACCGAACCGTCCGGACTTCACGCCAGCCTTTCGCGTTTCGCGAGTGACATTCAGCGGATCGCCACGCCGCCTGACATCGGCCGAACAAGTGCGTGATGCCGCCGCGAATGGACGGCTACGGATCCAGGCCACCCAGACAGTCGTGAACTATCCGGTGGTGAAATGGCCCGGCGGCGAGCTGCCGCTGGACCGCGAGCGTGTTGCCTACCTCGGGGGCGGGCAGCTCTTACGGGCACCGGATGTGCAGAAGCGCGAGGTCACCTTCAAGCTGCAGCAGTGCTTTCCGGGCGAATGGTACATCGTCACCGACACCTCCGCCACGCCGATGGCGCCAATGATGCGTATCGCCGCCTCGCCCCGGAGCGGGCTGCTCACCAGGGCTGGCGCGACTGCAAAAATTCTCGTCTTCGGCAACGGTATCAAAGGGCCGGGGCCTATGGGATTCCAGCCCTCGATTGTGGACTCGCTGCCCGGGAATCCTGTCTGGAGTCCTTTCTGGGATCACTTCACGTTCACATGGGCGGATGGTCAGAAGCCGCGGGTGGTGCGGAACCAGGCTGCCCTGCTCGCTGTGGAGAACGCGGGGGATCTCAAGCGGTGGCCCGGGACGCCGGACACGAACGGCCAGCTCTTCGTCGTGAACTGCCCTGTGCCGATCAGCGCGCCGCTGACCTGGAGGCCCGCCTAATCGTCACAGGTGAGGAAGCCACCCACGTTCCCTAGAGGATGAATCCGGAGAGCGCCACCCAGTAATACACGAGGTATAATCCCGCGGCGACCAGGAACATGGCCCCGGCGCTGTGCACATACGGGAGCAGGCGGCGCAGCCGGTGGCTGACCGCGTCGTGGAAGAATGCCGCACCGATCGTCACCGCGATCAGCATGATCCCCATGCCCAATCCAAAACTGACGAACTGCGCCAACGAAGCTGCCAGGCTTCCGGCGCTTAGGGCACTCCCGGCGACAAGGAGAAAGATGGGGAGCGTGCAGCTCAGCGATCCCACAGCGTACGCGATACCGAATAGGAAGACGTTGGAAAGCCCGCGTCGGGGCGTCACGGTCAACCGGCCGGCCGCCGCGATCCCGAGTGTGCGGTGTGTGCTCAGCAGCCAGACCCCGAGACCGGCCAGCGCCACGCCCACGACCACGCCCGCATAAGGAAGGCCACGTAGGAGCTGCTGGCCCACCGCGCCGATCAACAGCCCCGCCGCGGCCATCACCACGACGAAGCCTGACGCCGCCGCAAGGCCGAGCAGTAAGGCGCGCAGCCCACGAGCCAGGGTGTGTGACCCCCGTGCCCGCGGAGAGCCATCGCCCGGAGTCGAAAGCTGATATGAGACGTACGCTGGGAGCATGAAGAAGCCGCACGGATTCACGCTGGCCACCATCCCCGCAGCAAAGGCCCAGCCAAACGGCAGGACCCCGGCAATACTAGCGACGGTGGGTTCGGTTGTATTGCGGATGGCTGAGAGCAGACCCAGGAACAGGCCGGCCACGCCGACTGCGACGATGATCGCGAAAACCTGGGAGCGCCTGGAGGCGCTCTCTGGCGCGAGTGCGTTCACCGTGGTGCCGAGACCCGCAGGAGTTGGTCGGTGAGCGCAATCATCTGCCCGTGCGTGAGCAGGCCGGCGTGTTTCCGCCAGATGCGGCCCTCAGACGTGATGAATACTGTCGTGGGCATGCCTAGGATTTCGTAGTTCCGTACCGTTCGGGCATCGAGTGTCGTGCCCGCGGGAAAGGTAACGCCGAGCTCGCGCAGGAGCGCCCGCCCGTCTTCGCGCGAGCCGAGGCCGATGAACGGGCCGATGTCCACACCGATCAGAGTGAACGTCTTTCCATCGCGCTCAGTGTGCAGCCGCTGGAAGTCCGGCATCTCCGCGCGGCACGGCGGACACAGACCTGCCCAGAAGTTCAGGACGACGGGGCGCTTCGTCGTCTCCCACAGGCTCGAGAGCGCGATCCTGGAACCACCGACCTCGGCAGCGCCCTGATACATCACGATCTCCATGTCGGGCGCCGGCCGCAGTTGCGCAGCGGGCACGGGCGTCAATGCTCTGGAGCGCGACTGCTGCACCGTGTACACGATGACCCCGGTTACGATCAGCGCAGCCGCGATCACAAGTATGATGGATCTTCGCATTAACACCTATTCTCCGGCACCCTGCAAAGCCGCGACTGTAACCGCGCGTACACTCGCCGCGCACGAATCTTTGAGGTGTTTTCTCCGCCCGTGACCATGGGATATCATCAGTAAGGATGTACGAAGGAGGAACTCTGACATCGGCGCCACTACGTCAGGCTGGCCGGGGCCTTCAGGCGGCCCGCATTGGAACCGGCGCGCGGGGAGAGCCCCCCGCGGTCAGTCTAGCGGAAATATCCCGAGAGGAAATCCGGTATCATCGGATGAGGGGGAGTTGTATGCGCAAGTCCGTTATCGTCTACACGCAGCCAGGCTGAGTGTTCTGCGGCAAGGTGAAGGAGTTCCTTCACCAGAAAGGCATCGCCTACACTGAGAAAGACATCAGCAACGATGACGCGGCGTTCAACGAGCTGACCGGCAAGGGCTTTTTCGCCACGCCCGTCACGATGATCGACGGCGACGCCGTGGTCGGGTTCAACAAGCCAAAGCTGGAGCAGTTACTAGGATCCTGAAGCGACGAGGAGATCCGCAATGCCGCTGACGCAGGAGGAGTTAGGGAGGATCTTACGCTCCGCGAAAACGATTGCCGTCGTCGGGTTATCCAACAAACCGGACCGCCCGAGTTACGACGTGGCCGGTTACCTCCAGGAAGCTGGGTACCGCATCATCCCGGTGAACCCCACCATCAAGGAAGCCCTGGGAGAGAAGGCCTACGCAAGCCTGCGTGACATCAAGGAAAAGATCGACGTGGTACAGATCTTCCGCCG
>JAIBHM010000162.1 GCA_020028535.1 Armatimonadota bacterium
CGCGTGCCCTCGTAGATCACCGCGCCTTTACTGTTGCGATAGAACCGCTCCACGGGGTACTCGTCCGAGTAGCCGTACGCGCCGTGCACCTCGACGGCGTCGCCCGCGGCCTGCTCGCTCGCCACGGTTGCATACCACTTGGCCAGCGACGTCTCGCGCGTGTTCCGGAGGCCCTGGTTCTTCATCCAGCCCGCGCGCAGATACAACAGGCGGCTGACCTCGTAGTCGCGGGCCATCCGCGCAATCATCTCCTTGACGAGCTGGTGCTCGCCGATGGGCTTGCCGAAGGTCGTCCGCTCCTTCGCGTACTTCACGCTCGCGTCGAGGCACGCGCGGATCAGGCCCGCGGCCCCGGCGGCGACGGTGTACCGGCCCTGGTCCAGCGCGAACATCGCGATGCGGAACCCCTCGCCTTCCTGGGCGAGGAGATTCTCCGCCGGCACCCGCACCTCGTCCATGACGATTGCGCCGGTGTTGCCGGCCCGGATGCCGAGCTTGCCGTGGATGGTGCTGGTACGCACGCCTCGCATGTCGCGGGTGAGGATGAACGCGCTCAGGCCGCTGTGATCCCGCGCTTTCTGCTTCTGAGGATCGGTCCACGCGAACACGATGAACTGGTCGGCGACATCGCCCAGCGAGATCCAGATCTTCTCGCCGCTGACGACATACTGGCGGCCGTCGCGCCCGGCCGTGGTACGGATACCGACCGCGTCGCTGCCCGCGGCGGGCTCCGTGAGTCCGTACGTGGCGATCTTCTCCCCGCGCGCCTGCGGCACCAGATACCGCTGCTTCTGCTCTTCGGTTCCCCAGGACAGCAGGGTGAGACTGTTCAGCCCCATGTGCACGGACATGATCACGCGCAGAAAGGTATCGACGTACTCGAGCTCCTCGCAGGCCAGGCCCAGGCTGACGTAGTCCATGCCCGCCCCGCCGTAGCGTTCCGGAATGCACAGGCCGAGAATGCCCAGATGACCCATGTGCTCGAGGATGCTGCGGTCGAACGTCTGCGCGCGGTCCAGCTCTCTGATGCGCGGCGCCACCTGGGTGGCCGCAAACTCCCGCACCATGTGGGCGGTCATCTGCTGGTGCTCCGCCAGCGCGAACTCCATGGCTATCTCCTCTCGCCCACGTCGGAGAGCGTGCGCAGCCCGAGCAGAGCGTAGAACTTCGCCGCGGCGACGACTTCGTTGACATCGACCGACTCGTTCGGCGTGTGCGCGAGCTCGGGATCGCCGGGTCCGAACAGGAGCGTGGGCGTGCCCCGCTCCGCGAAGAATCGGCCGTCGCTGGCCTGATGGTAGCCGACGAGCTCGGTGGAGAGATCGAGCTCGCGGGCCACGGCCTGCGCCGTGCGGACGAGCGGCGCGTCGTGCCGCGTCTCGATCGGCGGACCCGCCTGCAGCACTTCCACGTCCGCCTGTATCCCCGCATCCTCGCGCTGCAGGTCTGCGATCACGCGCTCCACCTCGGCCACGGCCTCCGGAATCCGCTCGTTGGGCAGCGTGCGGCGATCGATCGTGACCTCGCACCAGTCGGGCACGACGTTCGTGGCGACCCCGCCTCGGATCGTGCCGATCGAGAGTGAAGGGGGCGGCACGAGCGGATGGGTGAGTGTGCGCAGCCGCGTTCCAACGCGTTGCTCGATTGCGCTCAGCACGCGCAGCATGTGGCTGATCGCATTGCTGCCCTCCCACGGGGTGCTGGCGTGCGCGGCCCGCCCGTGGGTCGTAATGCGCAGCCACAGGACACCCTTCTCCGCGGTCGCAAGGCGGTTCTCCGTGATCTCGCCGACCACGACCTGGTCCGGCTGCAGCAACCCCCGGTCTACCAGATACTCGGTGCCTTTCACGCCGCCGACCTCTTCGTCGCTCACCGCCGTGAGCGTGAGCGTGCCCCGCAGCGGCAGCGCCTGCCGGAGGACCTCCAGCGCGGCCACCATCCCGGCGAGCGAAGCCTTCGCATCGGCGGAGCCACGCCCGTGCATGCGGGTGCCGACAACTTCCGCACTAAATGGCTCATGCCGCCACGCTTTGGGATTGCCGGCCGGGACAGTATCCATGTGCGTGGTGAACAGCAGCTCGGGGTGCCCGGACCCCAGCCGGGCGATGACGTTGGGCTTGCGCGGCTCATCGGCGAGCACCTGGAAGTCGACGCTGGCCTCCCGCAGCCGGGAAGCGATCAGGTCCGCCACCTTGCGCGTATCTCCGGGCGGGTTACTAGACTCCGCGCGGACAAGGCTGGCCAGAAAGCCGATGATCGACGCGCGGCGGCGTTCGATCTGCTCGACGAGATTGCGGTCCATCACAATGAGAAGAGGGAAAGGGCGCGTAAGTCCCCTTCCCTCTTCCTGTTATTGCGGTGAACTTCCTTCGCCCGCTGCGCCTCTAGCGCGAGGGCTGCGCCAGCATCTGCCGCGCAATCCGTACCGCGGTGCTGAGCGCTCGGTCATTCCCCTCCTCGACATCGGCGGCGGTGAGCAGCGCGTCGACGTCGGGCTTGACGCCCACGCCTTCCAACCGCACCCCGCGCCCGGTGGCCAGGCGGAATGTGGTCACGCTGATGGCCGAGCCGTCGGAGAGATCGATCATGATGCTCGCTTCCACCGCCCCGGCGGTCTTCTCACCGATCAGCTGCCCGCGCTTGTTCTCCTGGATCGCGGCCGACAGCAGCTCCGCCGCGGAGGCGCTCCCCTCGTCGACAAGCACCCACATCGGCATCGTGTTCGGCATGATCGGTGTGGCGCTCGTGCGCTGCACGCGCGTGAACCCGCCCTGCCGCATCTCGGTGTAGACGGGGACGTTGTTGGGCAGCACGGCGTTCAGGACGCCGTTCAGCTCGTGCAGGTAGCCGCCGCCGTTCCCCCGCAGGTCGAGGACGAGCGCCCGCATCCGCAGCGACGCCAGCTTGGTGATGGCGGTGCGGAAGTCGCGCGCGGTGCCCTCCACGAACTGGTAGAGCTTGATGTACCCGATGCCCCCATCGAGAACCTCGGCCTTGAAGATCGAGGGCACGAGGATGGGCGCGCGGGTGATGGTCACGACGATGGGATCGGCAACGCCCGGCCGGAGCAGGGTCAGCGTCACCGGCGTCCCCGGAACACCGCGGATCATGCCCGAGACCTGATCCACCTGCAGGCTGGTGGCGCTGATGTCGTTGACCTTGAGAATACGGTCGAAGTCCCGCACGCCGGCGGCCTCAGCCGGGCCGCCCGGGATCGTGGACCACACGTAGAACTTGTCTTCCTTCGGCAGCAGGATGATCCCCACGCCGGTGAAGCCTGACTGACCGCGCTGGCGCGCCCGTCGCTCCTGATTCTGTTGTGGGTTGAGAAAACCCGTGTGGGAGTCCTTGAAAGACTCGGTCATCCCGCGAATGGCGACGTAGGACAACTGCGCGGGGGTGAGCGAGGTTCCGGCGGCGCTGACGGCCGAAGTGAAGCGCTCGGCGAACAACCGGCGCGCGTCGGCTTCGAAGGTGCTCGCCGGAATATCCGTCAGCTCGACGGTGATCCCCTTGGACGACAGTTCTTTACGCAACGCCTCCGTGGCCGCGCTCAGCAACCGTGCCGGATCGACTGGGTCGACGTAGTTTGTCTGCAGCACCCGGAGGGCTTCAAACACGAGTGAAGGCTCGCCGTTTGCCGCCGGCGGCGTCTGCGCCAGTGCCACCGGCGCAAGCAACGTCACCATGATGAGGATGACCGCGACCCGCTGTAGGACCCCGAATCGATGATTCATGCCGTAGACCCCCTGCCTCTGCCGAATTTTTCTCGCCGCACCCCTGCTGCCCCGATCCGCAGAGGGCTCCGGAAGTTGCGTTGCGTGCACGGTCGTGATTGCGGAGGCCACGATCACAGTGCCGGCCGGAAAGGAATCAACCGCAGGATCCACGTGTTGAGTCGAAACACCAGGTCGAACATCATTGCCCCGCCCATCACAACAAGGAACACACCGCTTAAGACTTCAATCGCGCGGCCGTTCCGGCGTATCCAGCCGAAGGCGTCGGCCGCGCTTGTGAGGAGCCCGGCCGCCACCAGAAACGGCAGCCCCAGCCCCAGTGAGTAGGTAAAGAGAAGCAGCGCGCCGTCCCCGATACCCTGGGCCGTCGCGGCCAGAGCCAAGATGCCGGCGAGCACCGGGCCAACGCAGGGCGTCCAGGCGAAGCCGAAGGCCATCCCCACGGGCACGGCGCCGAGCAGACCGCCGGGCCGGCGCTGGAGCTGCAGACGCCGCTCCCGGTACAGTCCGGGGACCTTCACGATGCCGAGCACCGACAACCCGAGCAGCACAACGACGAGCCCCCCGACCCGGCCCAGCCACTGCCGGTTGGTCATGACAA
>JAIBHM010000035.1 GCA_020028535.1 Armatimonadota bacterium
TCTTCACCAACTCGGTCCAGACCGAGTTGACGGTTTGAAGTGGCGAATGACTCAAACGAGTCATTGACAGGTTTCCAGCAACGCCTTCGAAATCTCTGCCGCGTCACGTTCAGATGGCCATGTCACAGGCCAGGATCGCTTGAGAACCGCATTTAAATGAAGCACGGCGCTGCAAAAGAATCAGATAATCTCCACCGCTTTGGCCGCGTTCCTATAGGCTACAAAAACCTCGTGGTATACCTAGGCCATGAACACAAACGTCCTCTCACTTGTCGGTCAGCTCTCCGATCAGCAGCTTGTCACGCAGCTAAAACTCCTGACGCAACGGGAACGCGAGGCGACGGCACACCTCATCGCCCACCTCGCCGTGGTCGACGAGCGTGGTCTGTATCTGGCTGAGGGCTGTTCCTCCATGTTCACCTACTGTCTGCAAGTGTTGCACCTATCTGAGCATGCTGCCTACGGGCGGATCGAGGCCGCTCGAGCTGCGCGGAAGTACCCGATCATTCTGGAGCTTCTCGGCGATGGAGGGGTGAATCTCACGACAGTCACGCTGCTGGCACCGCACCTCACGCGCGAGAATCACGCCGACCTCCTCGCGAGTGCCAAGCATCAAAGGAAACGGCAGGTCGAGGAACTCGTGGCGGCGCTGCGACCACTCCCCTCTGTCCCGCCGTCGATCCGCAGGCTTCCGGCGCCCAAATGCGTATCAGCGGCGACATGCAAGGAGTCGATCACCGATATTTTACGCGTTGCGTCGGCTGACATTCAGCCTCTGCCGCCAGTTTCGCCCGCACGCCGGGCGGTGGTCCAACCGCTCGCGCCGGAGCGCTACAAAATCCAGTTCACGGCGAGCGCCGAAACGCATGAGAAGCTGCGGCGGGCGCAAGCGCTCCTGCGCCACCAGATCCCCGATGGCGATTCGGCGGCGATCTTCGATCGGGCTCTGACCGTGCTTCTGGAGCAATTGGCTAAGCAAAAGCATGCCGCCACGGATCGCCCCCGGGAGCGGGTCCACGAACAGCCCCCAGCGGAGGTTTCCCGCTCTCGCCACATCCCCGCACAGGTCAAGCGGGCGGTGTGGAAGCGCGACGGAGGACGGTGTGCATTCGTCAGCACCACCGGCCGCCGCTGCAACGAGCAGGGGTTCCTGGAGTTCCATCACGTTGTCCGCTACAGCGAGGGTGGTGCAGCCTCGGTCGATAACATCCAACTCCGGTGTCGCGCACACAACGGCTATGAGTTCGAGCGAGCCTCGGGTAGGGGCAAGATGCAGATCTCTCCGTCAACTCGGTCCGGACCGAGTTCGCTTGACTCAACGAGGGCAGCCGTCAACCCAGGAGTTGCTTGACGAGCTCCCGGGCGTCGTAATACACGCGGTGACGAATGATGCGGCCGTCCCGGAATGTGAGGAAAGCCGCGAAGGGGTGGCGGTACTGACGGGACTCCGAAGGAACCCTGCCGGGGATGCGTAGGTGCAGCGTACGATGGCGCCCGGTAGTCAGGCCCTCGACCGCCGCGTCACTTTCCGACACCACGATGCGGTCGTAGGCGCTCCGCTCTTCCCACTGCTCAAAGAACACTTCGAACGCCCGCCGTATGGCCGCGCGACCTTCTACTTTCGGGCTCGCCGGCAGCTCCAGCACGGCGTCGTCTGCATAGAACGATATCAGCTGCTCCAGGTCCCGCTCGTTGAGCGCGTCGAGATGCCGCTTCAGCACCGGCTGGATGTCACTCGCGGGCTTGCGCGAATCCGCGCGGCCGCGATGCCGCGGGCCCGGCATTAGCTGTGAAGGACGCGCTCGACGGAATACACTTCGGGGACCTTGCTGACCTTCTGCATCACATTTTGCAGTTGCGCCACGTTGCGGATGTCCAGGACGAGGACGACGACGCCCACCTTGTCTTTGCGCACGCGGGCGTTCACGGATACGACGTTGGTCTTGCTGTCCGCGATCGCGGCCAGGATGTCTTTCAGCAGCCCGACGCGGTCGAAGGCTTCTACCTCGATTTCCACCTGGTAACTGCCGTCCGTGAAGGGCTCCCACTCCACGTCGATCAGCCGCTCCGGGTGGGTGCGGAAGTACCGGGCATTGGGGCAGTCGAACCGGTGGATGGTCACCCCGCGGCCATGCGTCACGTACCCGATGATTCGGTCGCCCGGGAGCGGCGTGCAACAGCGCGAGAACTTCATCAGCACGTTGTCCGCCCCGCGCACGCGGACGCCGTGGGAGGGGGCGGGCTTCGGCGGGGCAGTCACCGGCGGGGGGGTGGGCTGGACGGCCTGCTCGGGAGCCGCCTCGCCGCGCAACGCCTGGACGACCTGGAGCAGCGAGAGATCGCTGTTGCCGATCGCCGCCAGCAGATCCTCGTCGCCCACGAGATTGAATGAGGGTGCGATCTCCTTGAGTTTATCGGGTTTCATCAGGGCCACGCCGCCCACGCGCCGCAGCTCCTTTTCCAGCAGCTCCTTGCCGTGGGCCACGTTCTCCTCGCGGGCTTCCTTCTTGAACCATTGCTTGATCTTCGTCCGCGCGTTGCTCGTGACGACAAAGGTGAGCCAGTCGCGGCTGGGCCCGCCCGCGGTCTTGCTCGTGACGATCTCGACGATATCGCCGGTGTGGATCTGGTGGGACAGCGGCACCAGGCGCCCGTTGACCTTCGCGCCCACCGTCCGGTGGCCCAGGTCGGTGTGGATGCGATAGGCGAAGTCGAGCGGGGTGGCGCCGGCCGGCAGGTCGATCACGTCGCCCTTGGGGGTGAAGACGAAGACCTCGTTCTGGAAGAGGTCGAGCTTCACCGACTGCACGAAGTCCCGCGCATCCTGCAGCTCCGAGTGCCAGTCCAGCAGCTGGCGGAGCCAGGAGAGCTTCTGCTCGCCCTCGCGCTCGGCCCCCTTGCCTTCCTTATACTTCCAGTGGGCGGCGATGCCGTGCTCGGCCTCGCGATGCATCTGCGTCGTGCGGATTTGGATTTCGAGCGGCTCACCCTCGTAGACGACGGCGGTGTGCAGGGACTGGTAGCCGCTGGTCTTAGGGTTGGCGACGTAATCGTCGAACTCGCCGGGGATCGGACGCCAGAGCGCGTGGACCACTCCGAGCGCGGCATAACAATCCTTGACGTCGACGAGGATGATGCGCACGCCGAGGCGGTCATAAATCCTGGCCACAGGGTGGCCGGCGTACTTGGGCCGCTGCATTTTCTGCCAGATGCTGTAGATGTGCTTGGGGCGGCCGGTGAGGTGCTCGCGCTCCACCTTGATCCCGGCGCGGTTGAGCTCGCGATGCAGGGTATCCGCCACCCGGTCCAGGAACGCTGAGCGGCTGACCTCCGCCTCCGCCATCTGGCTCTTCACTTCGGTGTGCGCGTCCGGCGAGAGCACCTTGAAGGCCAGATCCTCGAGCTCGCGCTGCAGGCTGCCGATACCCAGGCGCTGGGCGAGCGGCGCGTAAATGTCCATCGTCTCCTGCGCGGTCCGGCGCTGTTTCCATTCGGGGAGGAACTCGATGGTGCGCATGTTGTGAAGCCGGTCCGCCAGCTTGATGAGCACGATGCGGATGTCGTTGGCCATCGCCAGGAACATCTTGCGCAGGTTCTCAGCCTGGCGCTCTTCCCGGCTCATCCACTCGATCTTGCCCAGCTTGGTGACGCCGTCCACGAGCGTGGCGATCTCGTCGCCGAACCGCTCGCGAATGTCACCGGGGGTGATGCCGGTGTCCTCGGCGGTGTCGTGCAGCAGGGCGGCGGCGATGGTTACCGGATCGAGCCGGAGCTCGACCAGCGTGGTCGCCACCGCGACCGAGTGGCTGATGTAAGGCTCACCGGAGGCGCGGGTTTGCTGCTTGTGCGCGGCTTCCGCGAAGAGGTAGGCCTCCCGAATGACGTCGAGGTCTGCCTTCGGGAAATACTCGCGCATCTGGGCCACCAGGGCCTGCACTTCCGCGGGCAGGTCCTGGAAGGCGCTTGGTTGTCTGGCCTGCAGCCATCGCATGCTGGCGCGTTGAGGGCCGGTTTTCTTCTCCTATACCCTCAATCCTTTCCTGATGGAACGGCCCCCACCCCGGCCACCGCCCGCAGAATCTCCGCGAGCGGACCGAAGGCGAAGGCGGCGAGACGGGACAATTCCGCCGCTTCCCTTTGTCCCTCAGTGTAGCGCACGGATGTCGACAGGTCACGGCGACCGCTCTCTCCAGGGACCGAGAGCCGCCAGCGCTCGCCGTCGAATTCGCGCTGGAGGACTGTGGCCTCGGAGAGCACATCCAGCGCAATCCCAATTGTGCGCTGCGACCGGACGGCGCCATTCAAGGCCGCCGCCAACGTCTCGTCGGGCCAGGATGCGCCTCCTGGACGACCCGCCTGCTCGCGCACCGCTTTGAAGACCGCGGCCAGGACGTCGCGCCCAGGATGGATCTCAGCAAGGGAGGCCTCCGCAGTTTTCAGATCATCACTCCCGTACAGGAGCGTCACTCCAGCCTGCCGACCGTCCAGGCCCGCCATCCCGATCCACTCCGCGAATTCCGCACGATCTCGAGGGAGGCCGGCGATGACCACCTGACGCAAATCCGCGGGGGCCGATTCCTCGCGAAGCCCGTCGGCCACGATGAGGACGCCGATCCGGCGGTCGGCCAGCGCCTGTTCGAGAACCTCTCTCACCCGCAGCGGCAGGCCGCCATGATAGTAAGCGGCGGGGATCCCCTGCTCGCGCAGCGCCCCGGCCGTGTCCACCGAATCACGCCGGGAGGCCACGTGGACGACCACCCGCTCTTCTCTCCGCGCGATCTCCGCGAGGATCTTCAACCGGTCGGCCGCATTGCGGCGATCGACCAGTCGCAGGTTCGTGCGCAGGAAGGTATCGCCGGTGAGCTGCAACGCGCCACGATCGCGCAGCTCCGCAATCTCAGCGCCTTCGGGAAAGGCGCAGCACGCGCTCCACAGCGGACGCCCCAGGCGTTCCAGGACCTCGCCGAATACACTCGCGTCCGCAACCGGCTCGCAGTCGAGGAGGACGAGCGACGGACGGAGCGTCGGAGGCGCATGACGCAGATATTCGAGACTCGCCACAATGACGTCCGCGCCGCGCCCGGCGAGCATCTGCAGCAGCCGTTGACGCTGGCGGAAGAGGAGCGCCCCGTGGGCCGCCACGCTGCGGAGGCCGAGCCGCGCGAGGCGAGGCGCCAGGGCCGTTTGGGATCGCTCGACTTGTCCGCGCAGGGGCAACGCAATCACGACAGGCCCCTTGCGGCGTATGACGCGCAGCGCGGCGGCGTGTTCTATGACGGACGTCCGCCCACGACCGGGGCCGAAGATGGCCAGGGTGGGACGATCATCGTCGATGGCGCGGATGGCGTCGATTTGTGGGCGACGCAGATGTCGGCCGCGTCTGAGGTGGATGCGCAGACGGTCCAGGAGGTCGTCCCGGGAGAGGTCTTTCCACGTAGCACGCAGCATCCGGCTCGGGTCGAGGTCATCGCCTGGGGGATCCTGCCGCTGCACGTAGATGTTCACGCCATAACTGCGGTCGCCCGCCGCGGATGGTCCTCCCGTGAGCTGAGACACGGCCACGGTGTAGCGCACACCGCTGTCTATTGAAGGGGCGAGGCGCGCCGCGATGCGGGCGCTGAGAAAGCCGACCTGCCGCCCGTCGGCGGCAAGGACGCGGATCGCGTGCGGGTCAACCGGATTGGCAGGTTCGCGCTGCAGATGCAGTGCATCACCGGCGGCCAATGAACGCGCGACCTCCTGCCGTCCTTCGAACGTGACGCCCACCACTTTGGTGTTGAACGCGCCGGCTTCTTCCAGCCCGAGCGCGCCCTCTCCAAGGTAATCGTCAGCGCGCGCGAACAACCGGTCCACCAGCACCTTGCTGTCGGTCAGCACCGCGTCGAGATCGACGCCGGGGGTCTGCAGGTCCCGGACCATCAACTGGAGGCGTTCGCGATCTTCCCACCGATCAATGGAGACCGCGAATGCCAGATCGAGACGCGCGTGGGTGAAGGCCAGTAACTCCGACGCATCGCCGAGCCGAAAGCCTACCGCCTCGGCGTATGTCTCCCCGTCCGTGACGCCCATCCGCAGGTGCAGGCCATCCCCCATCACCCTGGTGCTCACCGCCTGGAGTCCTCGGGCGGCCAGGAGCGGCTCCGGATTCCCTGCTCCAAACGGCGCCAACGCGCCCAGCTCGTGCGCAAGAACCTCGGTAACCTCCGAGAGCTTCACTTCAGCATCCACCGCGATCCGTGGCACGAGATCCTCCGGACGCAGGCGCCCTGAAGCCGCTTCGGTGAACCGGGCGGCGAAGTCCGGGATGCGATCCGCGGCGATCGTGAGTCCGGCCGCCATGGCGTGGCCGCCGAAACGGGTGAGCAGGTCGGCGCAACCCGTGAGCGCCTCCACCATGTGGAAGGCGGCGATGCTGCGCGCCGATCCTTTTCCGACCCCATCGGCGACGGCCAAGATCACCACGGGGCGGTAGTAGCGTTCGACCAGCTGCGAAGCGACAATGCCGATGACACCGGCGTGCCAGCTGTCACCGGCCAGGACGATCGCAGGTGCTTCGTGCAGCCGCCGTTTCTCGACCTCCTCGATCGCCTGCGTGAGAATCTGATCGCACAGCTGCTGGCGCGCACGGTTCTCCTCATCCAACAGAGCGGCAATGCCGTCCGCCTGCGCGGAGTCGTCGGTCAGGAGGAGCCGCACGGCCTGCCCCGCGTCTCCGAGGCGGCCCGCCGCGTTGATCCGCGGAGCCAGAGAGAACCCGACGTGCCGCGCGGTGACCTCGCCGGTAATGTTCCCTACCCGGATCAAGGCTGCGATGCCAGTTGTGGGCGCGGCGAGCATCCTCCGCAACCCCGCCCGCGCCAGGATGCGGTTGTCGTCCACGAGCGGAACGACGTCGGCGATGGTGCCGAGCGCGGCGAGGTCCAAACAGTCTTCGGGGAAGTCGTACCGGCCGAGGCTCCTGCGTACTGCTCTGAGGAGCTGGAAGACCAGTCCCGCCGCGGAGTATTCGCGGAACGGCGAATCTGCGTCCCTGCGCTTGGGATCGATGACGGCGAAAGCAGGCGGCAGCGCGGGACCGGGCTCATGGTGATCGACGACGATGATCTCCTGGCCGGCCTCGGCTGCCAGCGCGATCTCATCCGTGGCCGTCACGCCGCAGTCGACCGCCACCACCAGGCGCGACCCGCCGCTGCGGATGCGCTCTAGGGCGGCGGAGTTCAGCCCATACCCTTCCGTAAACCGCGACGGGACGAACCATTCGACCCGCCCGCCGAGTGCGCCCAGGCCGCGCATCAGGATGGTCGTCGCGGTGACGCCATCGGCGTCGTAGTCGCCGTAGATCGTGATCGTTTCCCCGGTCTCGATGGCGCCGCTCAGCCGGGTGACGGCCCGAGGGACATCGATAATCGATTCCGGATCGGAGAGGGCTTCGAGCGGCGCGTCCAGAAACCGGCGCGCGCCTTCCGGGGTCAGATGGCCGCGATTGAGGAGGACCTGAGCGGTGACCGGGGTGACGCCGAGCGCCTCCGCAAGGCGTCGTGACGCATCATGATCGCCGGGGCGGAGGAGCCAGCGGTTACTGCCCTTCACTGGCCGCGGCGGCCTCTTCGTGCTTCGGCCCCTGCTCCCGCCGCTCCCGTTCCAGCTCGCGCACGCGCGTCTCCGCCGTCCGCGCCTGCTGGCGTAGCTCGCGCTGTTTCAGCGTACCCGTGATATACATGATGACCGCTCCCACCACCGTCGCGGCGACCAGCGCCAGACCGAGCGTGGTGTCGTAACGCCAGGCCAGGAACTCCACGGTGATGGGGAATCGGTTCTCGATCACAAAGACGGTGACGACAAGCAGCAGAATGGCTCCGATGATCAGCATGGATATTCCTTGGTGTCGCGCCCCTGGGTTCCCTGCAGACTAGCGGCGGTTGCGCCGCCTCCCCGCGCGGTTACCCGCAACCACGGGAGCGCTGACGGTTTCGGTGGCCGGCGCCGGCCCGGCGGCCCCACGCCGCACGCGCCGCTCGCTCCAGAGGTGCCACTCCACCAGGAGCGGGCTCGCCACGAAAATCGAGGAATAGGTTCCTGTGATGATGCCCACGGCCAGGCCGAAGGCGAAGTCGCGGATGGTCACGCCTCCGAGGAAGTAGATGGCGACAATCGCCATGATGGCTCCGGTACCGGTGGTGAGCGATCGCGTGAGCACTTCCAGGATGCTGCGGTTTACGAGCTCCGGGTAACTGGCCCGGATGCGCAGGCCCATGATCTCCCGGATCCGGTCGAAGACCACGACCGTGTCGTTGATGGAGTAGCCGACCACCGTGAGCAGGACGGCGACGAATGAGCTGTCAACCTGCCGGCGGGTCAGCGCGTACAGCCCGATCACCACGATCAGGTCGTGCACAAGCGCGATGTCGGCCGTCAGCGCGAACCGCACCGACCGGAACCGCCACGAGATGTAGATGATCTGGAGCAGCAGGCCGATCACTACCGCAAGGATGGCCTGGTTGCGGAGCTCCCGGCCGATCTTGGGCCCCACCCGTTCGGCGAGCAGGACCTCGATGCCGCCGAAGCGGTCGCGCAACGCGTTCGTCAGCCTGGCGGTCATCGCCTCATCCAGCGGCTCGGTGCGGATCAGCACCTGCCGCGGCCGGTCCGGAGACTGCTGGATGACCGCATTCTCGTCCCCGAACGATGCGAGCACCGTGCGGATCTCCTCCAGCGAGGCGTCACGACCCAGGCGCACGTCGAGCAGCGTGCCTCCGGTAAAGTCGATGCCGAAGTTGATCCCTGACGTGAAGATGGCGACCAGGCCCGCCGCCATCACCAGGAGCGACAGCAGGTAGCCGTAGCGGCGTATGCCGATGATATTCCAGGTCTTCATCGCTCCGCTCCGAAGCGCAGCCAGGACGGGCGCAGCACCGACGAGGTTGCATCGACCAGCACCCGCGTGATGATGATGGCCGTGAACATCGAGATGAGCACGCCGATGGCGAGGGTCACCGCAAATCCCTTGATCGGCCCGGTGCCCAGCGCGAACAGGACGAGGGCGCCGATCAGCGTTGTGACGTTGCTGTCGAGGATGGCGCTCCAGGCGCGGGACCACCCCACCCCAATGGCCGTACGCAGCGTCTTACCCTGGCGCACCTCCTCCTTGATCCGCTCAAAGATCAGGATGTTCGCGTCGATGGCCATACCCACCGACAGGATGAACGCCGCGATGCCGGGCAGGGTCAGGGTCGCGCCCAGCGTAATCAACGCCGCGAGCAGAAACAGTCCGTAGGTTGCCAGCGCCACATTCGCCAGGGCGCCGGCAGTCCCGTAGAGCAGGATCATGAACAGCAGCACCATCGCCACCGCGACCATGCCGGCCCGCAGCGTACGGTCGAGAGAATCCTTGCCGAGGGTGGGACCGACGGAGCGGCGCTCGACAACGTCGACCGGCACGGGCAGCGCGCCGCCGCGCAGCAGCACCGCCAGGTCGCGGGCCTCGGTGATGTCCCGGAACCCTCCGCTGATCTGCCCGCTGCCGCCCGCAATGCGGTCACGGATGACCGGCGACGAGATCACCTCGTTGTCCAGCACGATGGTGAGGTATTTCCCGACGTTTGCGGCGGTGAAGTCCTCGAACGTCTTCGCGCCCTTCCCCTTGAACTGGAAGTTGACGATAGGCTCCCCCGTGTTTTGATCGAACGACGCCTGCGCGTCGGCGAGGTCGGCACCGGTGAGGATGACCTTTTTCTGGAGGGGCATCGGTTGCGCGGGCGGCGGCAGCATCACCGTCTTGCCGTCGGCGGACCAGCGGGCGCCCCGCGGGAGCGACGTCAATTGGGTGTCCACGAACTCGAGCAAGGCGGTCTTGCCGATCAGCGCAATGGCGCGCTCGGGATCCTGGATGCCCGGCAGCTCAACGATGATCCGGCGGCTGCCCTGGCGTTGCACGGTGGGCTCGACAACGCCCAGCTGGTCGATCCGGTTCTCGATCACGCGCATCGCCGCGTCCACGGCGTCGGGCGTCGCCTTTACCGTTGGCGTGTCCTGCCCCTCGAGCACCAGGCGGCTTCCCCCCTGCAGATCCAGACCGAGGTTCACACGCGGATTGAACCCCCGATACTCCAGGGTTCGCCGGGCGATCTGGATGGGAGCGAAGACAATCTGAATCGCCGCCAGCATCAGCACGCCGACGACCAGCAAGCGCAACCACAACCGCCTCACGAGAATTCTCCTTCCAAAATAGCCTTATCAATCATAGGGAGGGCGCCTCCGAGTGTCAATCGAATGGTCTGGTGATGCCCGATTCCCTTCGTCTCGACATCGATCAGCCCGCGCGGCCGCTGGAGCTCGGCCGCTGCACCGTGTACGTCGGCACATGCTCGTGGGCCGATCCCAACTTCGTCAAGGAAGGCGGCTTCTACCCCCGCGGAGTCCGTAACGATCCAGCGGGCCGGCTGCGATTCTACTCCACGGTCTTCCCGACGGTGGAGGTGGACGCCACGTACCATGCGCTACAGCCGCCGGACCGCGCGGCGAAGTGGGTGCAGTGGACTCCGCCCGGCTTCATCTTCAACGTCAAGGCATTTTCGTTGTTCACCTGGCACGAGACCGATCCGCGCAGGTTGCCTCCGCAGGTCCTGTCGCTGCTCCCTCCCGAGCTCGCACAGGCGACGGAGGCCGGGGCGGCGCAACTCCCCGAAGAAGCGTTGCATGCCTGCTGGGACTACTTCGCAGCGTTTGTGGGCGAGTTCATCAAGTCCGGGCGGCTGGGCCACGTCCTCTTCCAGTTCCCCAAGGGCCGCGGGTACACGCCCGACCTCTTCGCGCATCTCGACCGCTGGGAACCCTACCTGCGTTCATGGCCGATCGCGGTCGAGATCCGGCATCGAGAGTGGATGGAAGGGCGGGCGCGTGCCGAACTGCTGTCGTACCTTCGGGATCGCAACTATGCGTACGTCATCCCCGACATGATCCAGCAGGCGTACCTGCCTCCATCGGACGTGGAACTGACCGCGCCGTGGACCGTGGTCCGGTTTCACGGCCGAAACCCTGCCATGATGGAGAGGCGCGCGCCGACCAATCGCGTGTACGACTACGCTTATACAGAGGAAGAATTACGACCCTGGGTCCACACGGTCAAGGAATTGAGCCAGGAGGTCGAGCGGGCGTACTTGCTGTTCAACAACCACTATCGAGGTCAGTCCGCCCGGAACGCGCGTGAGATCTCGGCTCTGCTGAAGGAGTAGAGTCCGGCTGCCCGGCAGCGCACCGGTCAGGCGATGCGTCGCCTGGTCTTCGCCCACTCGCAGAACACATCGACGAGGTGCGGGTCGAACTGGATGCCCTGCTCGCGCTCCAACTCAGCCAGGGCATCTTCAGGCGAAAGCGCGCGCCGGTACGGGCGGTCCGAGGTCATGGCTTCGAACGCGTCGGCCACGGCGAGAATTCGCGCAAACAGCGGAATCTGCTCACCCTCGAGCTGATCGGGATAGCCCGTTCCGTCCCAGCGTTCATGGACGTGCCGCACCGCCTGCTTGATCGTGTCGCTCAGCGGCGCGGTCTGAAGGATTCTGCTGCCGACGGCCGCGTGCTGCCGCACAACTTCCCATTCCTGCGACGTCAGGGGGCCTGGCTTCCCAAGCACGGCGTCCGGCACGCTGATTTTGCCGATGTCATGCAGCGCGGCGGCGATTTTGAGTTCGACGATGGCCTCCGCCGGCAGCTTCAGGCGCCGGGCCATGGCCACCGCGTGCAGCGCCACACGGCCGGAGTGATCCGCCGTCTCGGCGTCCCTCGCGTCCACCACTCGGGTCAGGGTGCGGAAGACACCGGGATGAGCCGGATGCAGTGTCTCCCGCCTCCGGAACAAGACATCCGGCGTGCGCTGCACCACCACGAGCATGGCGCAGTAGAGCGCGAGGATCCCGCCGGGTATTGTGGTCCATACGGTGCGCTGGGCGTGGGCGAGCTTGCGCTCGAGCGGCCGGAAATCGTAGAAGACTTCTAGCGCGCCTGCCGGAGCGGGCGCCCCGTCAAGATTCACCGGCATGAAGAGCCGGGCCACGCCGAAGCCTGCCTCATCGGCGATCAGCGCTCCGGGCATGGCCGGCAGCGGCGAAGCCGACTCCGTCTGCATCTGCGAAATCGCCCATTCCTTCCGTTCCCGGAATACCAGGTACCGTAGATATCCCTCGACGGACAGATACAACATATCGGCGGAAAATGGGCGCCCGTACTTTCCGTCGTCGGTGCTGTCGTTGCTGTAGAGGAGCGTACCATCGCGGCTCCATAGTCGCACGCGAACTACGTTAGGATTGCGCGGGTCAGAGGAGAGCTCGTCCATCAACTCCCGAGTGTCCGGCCGCAGCCCTGCCTGAAACTCCTCCTGGGCGAATGAGGGCGAGAGAAGGCGCTGCACCTGCCGACGGACTGGCGAATGGCTGCCGCAGCGAGCGGAGCGAGGCTCGCCACAAGCACGATCGCGACGAACCCCCCAACGAGCGCGACGCGGAATGTAAGAGTGCGTACCGCCGGCATTCAGGTCCTCCACCAGACCCCAGGGCTTTGGCTAGCCAATTCTTGGAGCAAGTTTCGAGCCCGAGACGGACAATTCGAATATCTTTTTCAAGAATGCCCTGGCTTTGTCGCCCCTAGGCGAAGGGTGAGGACGGTTTCCGGGGAGTTTCGTGGAAGCTGGGGTGGAACTGCGATAGTCGCTCGCGTGTAAAACCGAACAATTCCAAAATCGTTTCCCCGGCCCGCGTCAGCATCTCTGCGTATGCGCCGGCGTCATACGACCAGTCGCTGCCGAGCAGGGTGTACGGCCGCGCACGATCCTCAGGGACCTTGGACGCGCGGTCGGTGATGATGTACTGCACCGCCTCCCCCGGATGGAGCCGGGCGCCGTGGCGATCCAACGTTCGAGCGGTGATGGCCTGCACGGTATTGTGGCGATACTCCGAGACTTCCTGCGAGAGGTGCGTCGTGACCACGAGTTCCTCAGGAGTCACCTCGCCGGCGCGCAGGCGCACGAGCGCCGCCTCCAGGATACCGAGGATCTCCGGCAGCGCGGCCGCCACCTCGGCCAGCGTGCGGCAGGCAAACATCCGCTGCAGCATCTGCGCCTGGGTGCGTTCAACGATCGCCGGGACGTCGGACCGGCGCACCTCGATGCCACGGACCTTCGTGGTTCCGTCATCGAAGACTCCGATGTACCGGTTGGGCACCCCTACGCCTTTGTGCATCTTAGAAGGAAGAAACCCGAGCCAGCGATAGACGCCTTCTACGAAAATCGGCAGCTCCGTGGCCCCGGTCACCTCCCGGGCCAGGGCTTCGTAGTCGTCGCGAGTCGCGCCGGGACGCTGCAGCCACATCGAGTCCACGAGGGCGTGCAGCATGCGGTAGCCGCGTTCCTCAGCGACCTCCTTTGCCTGCAGCAGTTTCTCGCGGGAGAATGCGGTCACGGCTTCGTGCGCCTCGATGCGGCCGAAGCGCGCATTTCGATACCCGAGATACCCGAAGCTATTCGCGGTGAAAATCCCGCCGGCGACGACAAACCCATGTAAGTCCCGTTCGACTTCGAAGCAATAGACAAACGGTGAGCTCGGGGCGACCTGGTCAATAGACCAGATGGGCAGACAGCGGAATGGCCCGTGGGTGCGCGCCGCCTGCAGCAGATACTGCTCTTTCATCGCCTCTTCCGAGACGCGCCAGAGGGTTTCGTCTTTCGGAGGCAGACGCGTCACCAGCTCGGTGAATCGAGCGCGCACTCTCGCCCACTGTGTCGTAAACGGCTCCTCGGCGATGGGGATCAGGTCCCCCTCACGCAGGTCGGCCGCCCGTTTCACGACCAGCTGATCCGCCTGCACCACGAAGCACCGGTGCTCGGGGATCATTCGCACTTCGCGTCCAAGCGCGATCCGGACGCGCAGCAGCTTTTCCGGGGCGGGAGTCTTGAGGAGATGCTTCACGGGATTCGCCAGCGGTCTGAGGTCGCCGTCGTATCCGAAGACTGAGATCCCCTGCGCCGGAAACACGCCAGGACCATCGGGCACCAGTGGATCGATGAGATCCTTGATCCGGGCCACACGCGTGCGCCCATTGATCCTGACCGGGACGATCGTTTCGCCATCCAGGCATGTCACCAGGCACCACTTCAGGGCGGTCTGTCGCTGATCGTATAGCGCGCGCTCACTTCCCACGGTCTCGAGCTTGCGCCGCTTGTAGTACAGCCGGCGCTCCAGCAGGTGATCGAGCACGCGGGGGACGAGGCCGCGGCGCTTGCGGCAGACGCTGTAGTTGATCTCGGGGACACGCGAGTCCGGGCAGCACTCGCATCCGATGGTCTCCGGCGAGATGTTGAAGCGCGCCATCATCGTCGGGTACATCGAGGAGAAGTCGAGCTCACCCACCTGCTCATACATCCCGACCAGCGGCTGGTAGGTCAGCCCGCCTTTGTCCGTGACGATCAGCTGCGCCGCGGTTTTGAAGCCTTCGGGTTCAGCCTTCTGCCATGGGATCAGGGTGCCGTCGCGCACCGCCTGCTGGATCTGCATCGAGCTGATCGCGGTGCCGGTGGAGGTCCGGGCCTGATCCTGAATGGGGATGCTCGAGAGCCGCGCCACCTCCAGCAGCCCGGCCAGCTCCCCCTCGCCGTAGATGAACGAGTTGCGCAGGTCGATGTGCCAGCGGCCGTAGAGCATCTGCGCGCCGGCCTGGTAGACGACCTGCCCGTAGGTGACATACGAGCGCGAGCGGCGGGTGCGGACCGCGCTGTGCGGGTCGCGGTTGAGCGCCAGCGGCAGTCCGGCGCGGGCGGCGAGCGCGCGCAGCCGCGGGATCAGGAACGCGTCGCCCCACTCTGTCAGGATGACGTCCGGATCGTAGCGGGCCAGCATCCGGTTCACGCTGCGAATACACTCGACGGGATCGTCGCCGTCTGCGACCACCGTCTCGCCGTCCACCCCCGCCTCCAGCAGTCCCCGCCGTCCGTGCGCCGGGCTGATCGTCGCATCACCGTTCGTGTAGGAGACGAGGCGGAGGCGCAGCATCACAAGCGGCGGCAGATCGTACTCCAGATCCGCGGAGTGCGTCGTCAGATCGATGCGCTTCGCGACACCATCCTGGATCTCGATGCGGCAGCGTGCAAGCGGAAACAGTCCGGTCTCGTAAAAGAACAAGCGGTTGACGGGGATATCGCAGTTGTACAGCGTCAGCCCGGGGACGCGGGCCAGCCGCCGTGCCGCTGCAGGAAACGCCATCGGGCTGCCCACCGAGACGCGGAAGACGGCCACCTCCTCCCCACTCATCAACTCCCGCTGGACGGCGGGACGGATGGTCATCGGAACGTTCAGGGGAGCCAGCGCCCGCGAGGCGGCGTCCACTGCCTGCATGCCGCCTGTGATGTACATCCCGGGCCGATACGGAGAGATCAGGCGGTGTGGCCGGCCGTCTGCGTCCTGAACCCACAGCACCATGCCGTTCGGTCCTGGATACACGTCGAAGAGCCAGCCTTCGATTGACTGAGAGGGATCAGCCACCGCCGGTGAGCGCGTCCAGCCGTTTCTGCAGCGCTTCCACGGCTTTCATCGCTTCCAGCACCATCGACAACAGGATCGAGTCAAATGGCGTGGAGTGCGACGCGTAGTGCGCGGGCGCAGTATGATGGCGCGCCGCAGCGAAGAGCCGGTCGAAGACGATCTGGTCCTCTTTGCGCAGCGCGCGGCGAAACGGCGCCCAATACACCTCCTCCTGCGCGACGAGCTGCGTCATCGTC
>JAIBHM010000007.1 GCA_020028535.1 Armatimonadota bacterium
GCGACGGCCGAAGAGAAGACGCCAAGGCTCGAAAATCCCTCGTCACCCTGTCCGCGTCGATCGAGCTACCACCTCGTACCCGTCGTCTGGATGCCGGAAAACGGAGCAAATGCGGTGCCAGGACAATACGAGGACATCAAACACGTCGATGAGGGAACTGCAGGTCTTGTGGAAGTTTCTGGGAGGAAGGGGCTTAGGGAGTGCGTCCCACCGGCGCCCGCGGCTCGTCCTCAAACGCGTGATGGTGCAGCGCCCAGTAAATCGCCCGCATCGCACCCGTGGCGTGCATGCCCCAGTGTGTGCTGAATGCCTGTCGCCAGTGCGACAGGACTTCGCTGACCGAGGCACCGTGCGCCGTCAACAAAAGCCCATGCTTTAGATCACCATAGATGTTGGCGATGTCTTCGGCCAGGCTTCTCTTGAGCGGTTCGTCCTTTTTCGTGGGGTCGAATACTTCCCAATGCTCATCGGCCTTTCCCAGCCGGTTCCTGAGCGTCTTGACGACCGAAGGCGTCGCGATCTCGGCATCAGGCGTTGTATGGGTCTCCGATTCGATGTCGGGAAGGGTGAGCGCGACCGCGCACAGCTCAGCAAGCGCCGTGGCGACCTCGACGAGGAAGGAGCGTGTGGGTAACGCCTCGCCCCGCTCGACCAGGCTGACGAAGCGCTGAGCGTGCCGGCGGAATTGATCGTAGAATAACGCGGCGTCAGCGTTCGTCGAGGCGGAAACGGGAGAACCAACTTTACGATCCTTGACAGTACTCTGCGAACCGTCCACTGGGACTTCCTCCGGCCTACTCCAACACTCCAGGGCCGGAATGCTTTTACCCGTTCTGGCCTTCTCCGGACGGTGCGACAGCGATCTCAACTCGTCCAGGGAAAATCGCCGGTGGTGGTCTTGGATACGGCAGGGTGAGGAGGAAGGCAGCAATGATCCGGAAGCTCAAGTCCGGCGAGTACCGGCTCTATTCAATGAAGAAGAATCCGAAGACCGGGAAGCGGCGGAATCTGGGGACGTTCAAGACACGCGAAGCAGCTGAACAGCATGAGCGCGCCGTCCAGTTCTTCAAGCGTCGCGAGTGACGAGAAACGGATGGTGAGTAAGACAGGAAGCCTGGTGCCGGGGGACGGACTTGAACCGCCGACGCCGGGCTCTTCAGGCCCGCGCTCTACCAGGCTGAGCTACCCCGGCGTGTAGAGTAAGGACGGCTTCTCGCTACGTGCGTCAGCGTAGCGATTCGATCGTGTGAAGTTTGGCGGGAGCGACGGGATTTGAACCCGCGGTCTCCTGCGTGACAGGCAGGTGTGTTTAGCCAGGCTACACCACGCCCCCGAAAGGACGACTCCCGCACACGCATTATACCTGCGCGCTCATCGCCAGGTCAATTCGCCACGCACCGGAGCCCTGGACATAGGCAATGGGCATCAGGGTGGGATGAGCTGCCAGGCTTTTATTGGACCGGAGCTGGTACTGGGTCCAGACTCAGTTGAGGACGTCACCATCGATAGATCGTCGCCCGTGCTGCGAGACCGGTAGGTGGGACGCCCGAAGACCAGCTCGGCCTCAAGTCCATTGTGCGCACGGCACCGCAGCTGGATGTTCTCTACCGTGGCCTCTCCGCCCACACTGTAGGGCACGACGTGATGAAACTCCAGAAACACTCGCTCTGTACATCGGCGCCCGTCAGGAGCCACGAAGGCGCACTGCCCGCCATCGCGTTTCCACACGGTTCGCTTGACCTCAGCCGGGATGTGACGTGTTCTGGGAACTGTGCCGCGGCTGGCGCGTGAGTGTTCGGAGTCACTTTCGCGAGGACGATCGGTGGCGGCGAACTTCCGCTTTGTCAGGTCCTTGAGGAGCACTGTCAGCGCTTGATCGATGATCTCGCCGACATCTCCATCGGGGATCTGAGAGCGCAGCAGCTCTTGCGCCTGCAGGAGTTTCGCATACGTCTCTGCGCTCGCGGTGAATTGCACTTTGTACCGCTGGGGGGCCAGCGGAGCGATCACGGGCTTGCGAGCGACGACGGACCTGCAGGCTGGAGCTTGTGTTTCCCCATGAACTCGAGCGTCCGTCGTTGTCGCGAGTGCGGACGCTGGAGGCAGTGCGGGTAGAGGAAACGTCAAGGCGCCCGTCTCACGGTCCTCAGCCACGGGGCTTGGCGTGGGGAGCCTGCGGATAGACGACGGCACCGACGGCTGGGGTCGCAGCTGTACAACGAGTTCCTGAACCTGCCGCTTAGTCTTGTGCCTGGCCGCCTTAAGGAGATCGACATGATTCTCGGGCGTCAGCTCCGGTATCAACAATCCCACCGTCGTAAGGTTCACGGAGCCATCGCTGAGCAGGTCGAGGACGATCGGGTACTTTCGCGCGGCTTTGGCGGCTTCGATACGACTGTAGGCAGCGTACTCGGACAGATGGAGCACCTGCACGCAGTAGGTGAACATCGAAGAACAGCCTTCAGTAAGATACAGCTGTCGCTCGTGGAGCACGGCGAGGTGGGCGATTAACGTCGCTGTCGCCTCGCGCTCCCGCTGGACAAGGATTTTCACCCGCGCGACGACTTCCTGATTGGAGAGCTGATCTGCATGAGAGAGAGTAATTGTGCTCATGGCCGAAATATATCATGGTGATTTTTCTTCTCTTAGGAGTGCCTCAGCGGGATTCGGGTTCGCGCAAGTCTCTTTGCTCAGCGGTTCTTCAACTGAAAGGCAATCCTGAACGATCCTTGCGCCCGTGGGACGCGTTCAGGAAGAACGCTCGGCGACTTTATTAAGTCCCTCTAGAAACTTGTCAATAGCCAAATTGGTCAATTGCTGGCTTCCGGCATCAACTGGGTCTGGACCCAGTTGTGGAAGGTGACAAACTACCTTCTGAGGGTTTCCTGAAACGTTCGCAGAAGCGCCTGCGCTTCCTTGGAGCATCCGGCAAATCCCGTCTTGGGCTCATACGGCAGGCGGATACTTACGTTCTGATTCAACTCGGGCTCCCACCAACCAGAGATAACATGACCACGCTGAGGATCAATGCCGACATTATCGACGGGCCGGAGCGGCTTGTAGCGCGCACAATTCTCCTGAAGACTCCCAAAATACAATACGGCCGGCCAGCGGCGCGAAAACTCCACAGGATCGACCTGCAGCGCTTTCGCCCGTTCGAGCCAATTGGCTCGTTGTTGATCAACTTGCTCAAAGAAAAAGTGCACATGTCTTAGATGCATCCGAGCAGAAGCCGAGCAGCCGCGAAATCCGGTTTCGGGCTCGTAGGGTAGGCTCACCTCGAAGTTCCGGCGGCGCGGCGCATCCCGCCACATCACCACAACCGTCCTGATCGCCAGGTCGTAGCGAGTATATGTCTTGATCAAGGGGATGGTGATCGCCGCGCATACTTTTCGCAGCTCGTCCGGGTAGTCTCCGGGCGCCAACGCGCCAGCGGCTCCCACCGGCGCCAGAAGCACAGACGCCGTGAGAAGACCTGTCCACGCGTTCAGGGTACAGTCTCGCCAGTTACAACGCATCTGAGTCCGTGACACCTGTGATGACACTGCCCCGGCGTAAAGCTCGTGAGTCCTTAGACCCAGCGTCGCACCGTCCGACTGTAATTGCGGTACGCGTCGCCGAACTTCTCCGCGAGGTACTGCTCCTCCCTCCGCACCACCCCGTAGTCCATGAGCACCAGCACCGGCACGACCAACCCCAGCACCCACAGGCTGTCCGCGAGGACCCCCGCGCCGGCATAGGCCATCGTCATCCCCACGTAGATCGGGTTGCGCGTGAACTGGTACGGACCCGTGACGACCAGGCTGGTGGCAGGCCGGTACACTTCAACGTTGGTCCCGGCGGTGCGAAACACGCGCACCCCTGAAATCATGATGGCGAAACCCACGAGCACCAGGAAAGCACCCAGGCCGATCCGCAGAGCGGGGCCGACCACAGACGTGCGCCAGAAATATTCGAGCAGGAGGCCCAGGACAAATGCCCCGGCGTAGATGGCTGGGGGCAGGGTAATGACGCGAGGATGATCTTCGCTCATGGACGGCATCTTCAACGCTGGATGGGCCGGGAGGCATTCCGGGATGCGCAGGGAAAAAGGAGACGCCGATGCCGGACCTGCCCGAGACCCTGCGCCTCGCGTATCACGCCGAACGGCCCCATCCGCGCGATGTCCCGCTGCGTGAGGTCTATCTCGATCTCGACTTTCCCTCGGGCGTCGGCGACCGTCCGTTCGTATACGTGAACATGGTGCAGACGTTTGACGGCCAGGCGGTGCTGAAAGGCAGCGCCTACACCATCGGCACCGACGTCGATCATTACCTCCTACGCCAGTTGCGGCACGCTCCGCAACGACGACGTGATCATCGTGACCCATCCGCCCCTGCAGGAACGACGCGTGCGGGCGGGCAAGTCCCCTAATCCTCTGGGCATCGTCGCGACGGCGACCGCGGAGTTCAGCGACGAGGCCCTGGCCACAAAACGGTTCTTCAAGCGCACCGACCTCGACCGGCTGATCGTCACGACATCCCGGGCCTCGTCCCGGGCCATTGAACGGATCCGCGCGGCGGGCGTCGCCGTCGAGGTGGTGGAGGCGAACGCGGAGGGCGAAGTCGATCTTCCGCGCCTGCTGCGGCGGCTCCGCTCGCGGGGTATCCACTGCCTGCTCTGCGAGGGTGGCCCCACGCTCAACGTCTCTCTGGCTCGGGCCGGCGCTCTCGACAACCTCTTCGTCACCACTGCGCTCCGCCTTGGAGGCAAGGCGGATGAACCCCGCATCTTCGCCGAACCGGTGACGGACCGCTCGCTGGCGCTGGTGAGCGAGTATCAGTTCCTGGGCGCCCAGGGCGTCCGCGAGCTCTACTTCCACTTCCAGTTCCCCCGCTCCTGACCACCCGCGGCACGAATCCTGCTGGAATTTCGATGTAAGAATCAGGGCATAGGACACGGATAGGCATGTCGAGCGCAGCCCGCTTTCAGGCTGCCGCCGGGATCGTCCGGCGGCTCAATGCGGCAGTAAAATCGCGCCGCCTGTACGCGGCCGGGCACCCTCTTCGCGCCCAAACGATCTCGGCGTTTCTCGGCACGGTCGTGACCTACCACGAGCGCTTCGGCGGTTTCGTCCTGGAGACCCACCGGCAGGGCCTCATCGTCGAGGGGAAGCCGTTCGAGGGCGGCGAGTCCGTGGACCAGCTCGCCGTGCACCTCTACGCCATGGGTATCTGGCAGTTGATCATTCTCCCGGGGTTGACCGAGGCCGAGGCCGACGCCGCGCTCGACATCGTCTGCATGGAGCGCGAGGCCATCATGGCGGGCGGCGGCATCATCGCGTTCCTGACCGAAGCCGGCGTCGCGCACGTGCGCGTCGTCGAGCTGAAACCAGGGGAAGAAAACGTCGCCGAGATCACACCCGAAGTGTTCCAGCAACTGCTGGACGGCGCGCTGTCGGCGCACGATCGGGCGATGATCCTTGGATTGCTCCGCAGCGGTCCGGACCAGGCGGCCCGCCTCGTGGGCATCGTCGTGGAACGAGCGCGGCAGGCGTTTCCAGACGCGAAGGGTGAAGAGCTGGCAAAGCGGATCTATCAGGCGCTCACGGCCCTCGACCGGCTCATTGTGGACAGCCCGCCGGGTGAGTCACAGGATCTGATGAAACACCTCGCCACCGCGGTGTCCGAGCTCCAGGATCCGACAAGCGGCGGCGTGCCGAAGTGGATACTCGCGCACGCGGGACAGGACCTCTCTGCCCGCGCGCTGCTTCAGGCGATGACCTCAGACCAGATTGCGCGGATGGTGATCCCCTGTCTCGAAGCCGGAGACCCGCCCCCGCAGGTCGGGCAGATTGTGCAGGGGATGCCGTTTGACCCGGCAAAGGCGCGCGAAACGCTGGCGCTCATCTCCCAGCAAACGGGCCGCTCCTTTGACATGCCGGCGGTGATCGAAGAGCTGACGATGCCGCAGTGGATCCACAATCTGCCCCAGGACCTGGAGGACTTCGGGATCACCTCAGATGATGTGAAGGTGTCCGATGAGGACATCAAGGCACTGGTCGCAGAAGCGCGGACGGACGACGATACGGTCGAGCGGGAGCACACGCTCGTGCTGCTCCGCCTTGCCGCCGAGGAAGAGGATGCGGACGAGCGCGAGGGCGCGCTTGAACTCCTCGTGCGTCTCCCGCTGGCGCACCTGCAGCAGGGCCAGTATGACCTCGCGGTCATGGTGATGCGGGGACTGGATTCGTTGGTCTGGGAAACCGGGCCCAGGGCAGAAGCAGCCGCTCACGCTCTGCGCACCTTCCTCCCGCACCTGGCCTTCACCTATACGGTGCGGGACATCTGGGTCTGGACCGAGGACTATCCGCTGCTGCGCTGCCTGAAGCAGATCTGGCGGTCTGCGGTCCCGGCGTTCGTCCAGGTGCTGGCTGCGGAGCGGGATCCCGGCCGAAGAAAGATCATAGCCGCCATGCTCGCCAAGATCGGCGAGGTCGCCGTGGACAGTCTTGCTCCCCATCTCAGCGACACCAATGCGGAGACGGTGCGCGCCGCCATCCAGGCTCTAGGTCAGATGGGCAACGCCAAAGGGGCGCGCGCGCTGGCCGTGGTGGCCGGCCATGCCGATCCGAAGCTGCGGCGTGAGGCGATCGAGATACTGCGCGCGATCCGTATCCCCCAGGCGCAAGAAACGATGTTGGCGTTTCTCAGAGACCCGGACCTTGAGGTCCGCGAGTATTGCGTTGCGCATCTCGACTCGGAGATCGCGCGGGGGGTGAGCCGGCAACTTGCAGCGATGCTTGAGGAGCCGGGTCTCGCGCGCGCAGTGTCGCTCCGGATTCAGATCTGCGAGGCGCTCGTGCGGGCGAAGGCCGTCGAGGCCGTCCCCGCGTTGCGGCGTCACGCCTCACCGTTCAAGCTGCGACGGCGCGATCGAGAGTTCGCCGGCCGCGTTCGCGTGGCTGTCGCCATGCTCTCCCGGATGCCGGCATCAGCGCCCACGACCTCGGCAGGTGGACATCGGAGGGCCTCATGATCAACCGGCAGCCCTCGGTCTCCGCCACGATGCTGCGGTACCTGGCCACAGCCAGCAAGCATCGCACGATGTACCCGCCCGCTCACCCGATCGTGCGCAGGGCGATGGAAGACCTCGTTCAGGTCACAGACCTGCTGCTGCGCGACCGCGAAGCCGTCACCTTCCAGATCTACGAGGACACGTTCTTCCTCGACAACGTCATGCTGCCCGAGGAAAGCCTGCGCAATGCGGCCCTGCTCACCACCTGCCTGGAGCGTGACGTGGGGATGTTCCAGTTCCGCAAGGGCATCACGGCCCAGGAAATCGACGCCTTCATCAGCCTCATCCTCACCCCGCCGCAAACGGTGCGGGCGGCCGGTGGGCCGGCCGCGGTGTTGAAGGCGCACAGCGCGGCCCACATCGCGGTGGAACCGCCCCGCACGTCCCGGCCCACCGACATCGAAATCGAGGTGGACCCCAGCAACGCGTACGAGGCAGGCCACACGGTGGCGCAAGCACTTCGCGTCCAGGCCGTGCGGCGGCAGCCGCTGGACATGAAGAAGGCGCGGGTGTTCCTCAACGCGGCGATTGAAGTCGTGCTGGATAACCGGTTCTCCCTGCTCGGGTTGATGGCCAACCGCGACTATGATGAGGCCAGCAGCTACCACGCGGTGAACGTCTCGATCCTCGCGTTGCTGGTCGGCACCCGGCTGGGGCTGACCCACGACCAGCTGATGGTGCTGGGCATGAGCGCGCTGCTCCACGACATCGGCAAAGTCCGTGTGCCGCCGCAGCTCCTGAATCGCGCGACAGAATTGACATCCGAAGACCAGGCGCAACTGCACCGCCATCCCGTGCACGGCGCGAGCATCCTGCGCGATATGGAAGGCCTGGGCCGCGTCGCCGCGGTCGTCGCGCTGGAGCACCATGCACACCACGATCTCTCGGGGTATCCTCGCCTGCGGGACAAAGAACGCCCGAATGCCTTCTCCCGCATCGTCGCGGTGGTCGACTCGTATGACACGGTGACGTCGGCGCGGCACGGCACGGCGCGGCCACTCCGGGCGGAGCTCGCCATGAAGTGGATCGGCGCAGGACTGGGCACGATCTTCGATCCTGTTGCGGGGAAGGTCTTTCTCCGCATGATGGGGCTCTATCCGGCGGGCAGTATCGTTGAGCTGAGTAACGGCGCGCTGGCGGTGGTGCAGCGTCCGTCGGAACAGTTTGTCGACCGGCCTGTCGTGCGCGTCGTGCGCGACGGCCGCCTGGAAGAGGTCTTCGATCTCGCGGCCGAAACGTCACTGTCGATTACCAACGGGATGGACTCCGAGGACGCTGGCATCGACGTCACCGCACTGCTGGCCGAGCAGCCGCCTGCGGCGTAAGAAAACAAGAGGCGGCCTCATGTTCAGGGCCGTCTCCTGTTTTCAACGCAGCGAGATTCTGCGTCTGGCTATTACTTCTTCTTCTTGCCCTTCTTCTTAGCCATCGGCACCCTCCCTCGTGCGCTCCCGCGCGGAAAATGGACGGCCTTTTGCCGTCGCGCACAATAGTTCGCCACCATATATAGTTCTCCTCCTGCGGTCCACCACAATTTTTGGGGGGGCAGTGTAGGAAGGAGGTCAAGTACGGGGGCGCACGTGACCGGTGTGACGCGCCCGCCGGGGGCGCGTGGTACCGCCCTTTGACATGCGGATGGTATCGTCCGACTGATCTCCGCCGATGGGCAGGATGACATGACCCCGCACGTCAACGCGGACGCTTTCCCGGTTCCATGCCCGCGAGCGGAGCGGCGACCATGAGGCGATCGCCTTGACGTAAGATGTTCACAGGAACTTGCTGCTTCGCCATCGCGTTTCTCCTCTATCTCCGGCGCTGCCGATGTTTTTCCCCTCTGGGGACCGCCGCGGCCTGTGGAAGGATGACCAGGGAAACAGCCGAAGGAGGAAGACAACGTCATGCGGGTCGTCCTGCTCATCTCGCTCCTGATCGCGCTCATCGCCACAGCGCTGCAGCCCGTCGCCCACGGCCAGGCCGCCGATGACGTCGCGGGCCATTGGGCCGAAGAACGCATCTCGGTGCTGGTGCGCCGCGGCATCGCGCCGCGCTTCCCCGATCTCTCGTTTCGACCGCAGGACCAGTTGTCTCGCGCCGAATACGTGCGCTGGCTCATCACCGCGATCGGCCTGGAGGTACGCCCCGTCGTGACTCCGTCCTTCGTGGACGTGCTGGCCTCCCACCCGGCGGCGCCGTTCATCGAGACGGCCGTCGGCCAGGGAATCATCCCCCGTGCTCTATCCTTTCTGCCCGACGTTCCGGTGACCCGCATCGACGCTGTCGGCATGGCGGTACGGGCCATCGGCTATACCTTTGAGGCCACGGTGTTCGCCATGCAGCCGCTGCCGTTCGAGGACGCTGCGACGCTGCCTGATCCGGTGCGCGGCATGATCGCGGTCGCGCAGCTCACCGAACCGGCGCTGCTGCGTGAACCGGCCGCGGCCGCGTTCCGGCCGCAGGAGCCGATGACGCGGGGGGAAGGGGCGAGTCTGGTCGGCGGGGTCCTCCTCGCGGTCGAGAACGGCCTCTTGCTGCACAGCACCACGCCGGTGGCGGGCGGTGTGAACCTGGTCATCGAGAAGCGTGGCGTGCTCCGCATGCCGGCGCTGTGGCGCGTCCAGGTCGGCGCATTCACGTCGGAGGCGAACGCGGAGCGTCTCGCGTCGCGGATGCGCGAGCGCGGGATGCCGGCAGTGGTGGATTTCCAAGATGGGTTCCACAAGGTCCGCGTCGGCAGTTTCTCCACGTCCGCGGAGGCCACCGCGGCCAAGGAACAACTGGGCCGGGAAGGCTACCCCACGTTTGTGGTGCAGACCCTGCGCTCGTTTGAATCAATCGCGGGTCCCTCACGCGAAGCCGCATTGTTGGTGGATCCCGCCTTAGGAGTGACGATCGCGCCCGCCCTCGGAGACGGCGGACGGATGCGACCGCAGCGCACGAGCGCGATCTCCCGACGCACCCGAGCGCTCGCCGCCACCAACGGCGGGTTCTTCGCCGCCTCGGGTGATCCACTCGGCTGCTTGATGATCGCGGGCGAAGTCCTCAGCGAACCCGATCCGTTCCGCTCGTGTGCGGGCATCACCCGCGAGGGAACCGTCGTCTTCGATCGGGTGACGGGCGAGCTCCTGGTCATTGCGGGCGAAGCGTCGGGACGCATTGACGGCATCAACCGCTTGCGACGAGCCGATGAGCTCATCCTGTACCGTCCCCTGTACGAGGGGACCACACGCACCAACACCTTTGGCGTGGAGGCCGTCGTGGTCAACGGCGTCGTGACACAGGTGCGGGACCAGCGCGGCAACACACCGATCCCCCGCGACGGTCTGGTCCTCTCCGGCCACGGGCGTGCCCGCCAGTGGATCCTCAGCACCCTGCAGCCCGGCGCACATGTTGTCGTGCATACGGAATTCGTCTCGCCCTCCGGCGATGCGCGCTGGCAGCAGGTGATCCACGCCGTCGGCGGCGGGCCGCGCCTCCTGCGCGCCGGTCAGTTCGTCGGCGGCGAGGGGTTCCTCCCCTCGTTTACCGACCGGCGCCATCCGCGCACGGCGCTCGGCGTGCTCGAGGATGGCCGTATTGTGCTGCTGGTGGTGGACGGCCGGCAGCCCACGCACAGCCTGGGGATGACGCTGTTCGAGCTGGCGGTGGCGCTGCGGCGGCTTGGCGCGGTGGAGGCGATCAACCTCGACGGCGGCGGCTCGTCGACGCTGGTCGTGGGGGGTCGCGTGGTGAATCTGCCTTCGGATGAAACGGGCGAACGGCCTGTAGCGGACGCCCTGGTGGTGGTCCCCGCTCAGGGACCCTGAAGGCCCGCGACGTCCTCAGGCAGATCGATGTCGAGCGCGGCCTGCGGTGTGATCTCCACCGCCCCGACCTCACCCGGATGTGTTTCCATGACCGCTCGCGCGCCCTGGTCGCCTTCCAGCAATAACAGCTCCACGAACAGGGCGCGGTCGAAGAGCGTGGGTGCGCCCAGCACCGGACCGTAGCGGCAGGCCACGATCCGCTTCCCCGTGTGCGTATAGGCATCGATCAGCCGGCGCACGATCCTCATATCGATGCGTGGCTGATCCGCCAGCATGATGACCGCAGCCTCGGCCTGATGGGCAAGGGCGCGGATCCCGGCGCGGATCGAGCTGCTCATACCCTGCTCGTAGTCAGGGTTGAGCACCTCTCGCGCGGACGTTCCCTGCACCAGCGGCCCGTAGTGCTGCCGGTCGGCGCCGAGCACCACGAGGACGTCGACACAGCCTGCATCGATTGCCGCGTCGATGGCCCGGCGCAGCAGCGGCACACCCTGGTACGCAATCAGCAGCTTGGGGCGACCGAGGCGGCGGCTCCCGCCCGCGGCGAGGATAATCGCGGCCACGCGCCGGAGGACCTGACGGCGGCGCGGCGCGGAGGCCGGCCGGCGGGTTCGGCGCCTGGTATGCTTGCGAGATCGGCCTGCGGCCGAGTGTCCGCGCTTCGCCATAAGGTCACACGCTGTTCCGCAGGCGGCTAGCGCGCGACCGGTTTCTGGGATTCGTGGATTGGACCTTTGCGCGCACGGAGGAATCCGCCCTGGCGTCCCGACTCGACGGCTTGAATCTCGCCGAGCACAGCCAGCGCGATGGTTTCCGGTCCTTCGCCGCCGACATCCAGTCCCAGGGGTCCGAAGATCCGGGCGCGTTCGGCGTCCGTCACGGCGACGCCGTCCCGCAGTAACTCGTCCAGAATTTTCTCCGTGCGAGTCCGCGGGCCGAGCATACCGATGTAGCGCACCGGCGTGGCGAGAAATCCACGGAGCAGATCGCGGTCATGGAGGTAGTTATGGGTCATCACGACGACGTACGTGCGGTCGTCGAGGGGAACGCTCCGCGCCGCGTCGGCAGGGTCCGCGCGCACAAACTGCCGCGCCCCCGGGAAGCGCTCGGAGGAGAGGAAGCGCTCGCGCTGATCCACCACGAGCACGCGCCAGCCGAGCGACGAGGCGAACTGCACCACCGGGATCGCGTCGTGCCCGGCGCCGCAGACGATGAGGCGGACAGGGGGACGGATGGCCTCGGCGAAAACGCGCACGTCACCATCGCGCGAGGGCAGCGCGAGGATGCGGGATGCTCCCTCGGTCAGCGCGGCACCCGCAGCCCGCGCAGCGCGATCATCCAGCGCAGCATCACCGAGCGACTCCTCGGTCTTCCCGCCCGGGCGCACCGCCATCCACCGTCCCGCGCGTGGCCCGTCCAGCACCTTCACCAGAGCCACGGTCTGCTCCGCGTCGACCGCCTCCTGGAGGATGCGCAGCTGCCGCGAGGCGGCATCCAGCGGCTCCACGAACAGATCGACCGCGCCGTTGCAGCCCAGGCCCAATCCCCACACCGCGTCGTCGTCCGCGGTGAGGTCGTATGTTACGAACCGCGCCTGTCCCGACGCCATGACGTCATCCGCGACGACCATGACATCGCTCTCCAGGCAGCCGCCGCTGATGTTTCCGACCATCTGCTGTGAGGCAGTCAGCAGCAACCGCGCGCCCTCGCGGCGGTAGGTGGAGCCGCGGACCGACACGATCGTCGCCAGCGCCATGCGCTCGCCCCGTGCCGCAAACGCATCCACCGCACTGAGAATATCCTTGAGCTCTTTCATGGCCCTCCTCGTTACTTCTGCCGCGCCGCGAGGTGGCGTTCCAATTGGCGCAGGCTCTCCAGATTGTGCGCCGAGGCAAAGATATCGACGTAGGGCAGCGCCGCCCGCATTCCCTGGCAGATGGGTTCGTAGCCCGGGCTGCCGAGCAGCGGGTTCAGCCAGATGACGCGGCCGGCCCGACGCTGCAGTTCCACCATCGCACGCTCCAACACCTCGATGTCGCCGGTATCCCACCCATCGCTGATCACAATGACGACCGTCCGCGGCGTCAGCATGGCCCCGCCGTACCGGTTCAGGAAAACGCGCAGACTCGCGCCGATCTTCGTGCCGCCGGACCAGTCGGGGACCTGCTTCGCCACTTCGTCCAGCGCCTGGCGCAGATCGTCCTCAGACATCGCCTCCGTGATCCGCGTCAGCGACGTGCTGAACACCAGCGTCTCCACCTGCCCCAGGGCGTGCTGCAGCGCGTAAATGAACTGGATGAGGAAGCGGCTGTAGAGGTCCATGGAGCCGCTCACGTCGGCCAGCAAGACGACCCGCGTTTTCTGGATCTTGCGGCGGCGGTAGGCCAGGTCGATGATCTCGCCGCCACGACGCAGGCTGTGGCGAATCGTGCGCCGCAGATCGATGCGCCGGCTGCGCTGGGTGGCGCGGGTGCGCCGGCTCAGTCGGGTCGCCACACGGCGGGCGATCGCGATCACCAGTCGCGTCACCTCGTTGAGCTCTTCCGCCGTAAAGGCGCTGAAGTCTTTCTGCGTGAGGGTCTCGATGGGGCTGTAGGCCGGCATCGGTTCCTCGCCCTGCGCCTGCAGCGCCTCGTCCAGCCATTCCATCAGGGCCGGCGGGGGCGCCTGCCCGTCCCCCGCATTCTCCAACGGCTGCGGCGTCTGTGGACCGTGGTCGCCGGCTTCCTGCGGTGGATTCCAGAAGTCCTCGAAGACGAGATCGAAGAGGGCAAGGTCGTCTTTGCGCGAGGTCAGAACGGTCCGCAGCGCGAGGTAGCACTCCCGGCGGTCGGAGACGTCCACGGACGAAAGCGCGCGCAGGGCATCGACCGCCTCTTTCGGGCCGACGGCGAGGCCGCGCGCCCGGAGCCTCCGGCAGAACGCCACGACGTGCGCGGTGAGATCTCCGAAGGGTCGGGAGACGACGTTCATCGCCGGGGCATCACCCGCTCGGCGACGCGGTCAATCGTCTGCTGGCTCCACGGCCGCGGCTCACGCGAGGTCTCCTCCACCCCGCGCAGCAAGTGGTCCAGCCACTGCGTGCGGATGCGCTCCGCATCTTCCCGCTGCTTGAACAGCACGCCCAGCGTCTGCTCCACAGCCTCCTGGTCGAGGTGATCGCGATGCAGCGCGATGAGCGCCGCGCTCCAGTCGAGCGTCTCCGCGATGCCCGGCGTCTTGTCCAGTTTTGCCCGGCGGACGAACTGCATGAAGGCGGCGATCTGCTGGGCGAGCTCGCCGTTGATGCCCGGCACCTTACGGCGCACGATCGCGAGCTCCTTCTCAAAGACAGGATAGTCGATCCACAGATACAGACAGCGCCGGCGGAGCGCGTCGCCGAGCTCCCGGGTGCGGTTGCTGGTGAGCACGACGTAGGGGACATGCTGCGCCGTGATCGTGCCGATCTCGGGGATGGTCACCTGCCAGTCGGACAGGACCTCGAGCAGGAACGCCTCCCACTCCTCATCGGCACGATCCGTTTCGTCGATCAAGAGCACGGGTGCCTTGTGATGCGTGATCGCTGCGAGCAATGGCCGCTTCAGTAGGAACGGCTCGCTGAAGATCTCGCGCTCCCTGACCTCGAGCGGAATGTCGCTGTGCTCTTGCAGACGGATGTGCAGGAGCTGGCGCTGGTAGTTCCACTCATACAGCGAGGTGGTCGCATCCAGTCCCTCGTAGCACTGCAGGCGGATGAGGTCGGTGTCGAGGGCGCGGGCCATGACCTTCGCGACTTCGGTCTTGCCGACGCCGGCGGCTCCCTCGATCAGCAGGGGCTTGCGCAGCTGAATGGCCAGGTAGACCGACGTGGCCAGGGTCTGGTCCGCAACATACCCCTGGGCGTCAAGCATCGATTGAATGCGTGTGATCTCAGGATGCATTGTCAGCTGGTCTCCCCCATTGACATCAATCATACGGGAACAAGGAACACCCGAACAAGGGATGGCCGCTCATGCGGACCGGGAATGCTCGGAAGGATCGTGCTCAGGCCTCGAGCTGCGCCTTCAGGCACTCGAACAGTTCGGCCGTCTTCTTCTCGACCGTGCTGTCCAGCAGCCTGGCCCCCACGGTGGCAATGGGACCGCTGACCACCACGTCGGCAACCCAGCGTAGATCGGTCATTCCGTCGGTCCGTTCAGCCAGGTCGACCGTGCTCGTGATGTCGACGGCGCTGCCCAGGCCGCCTCCCCGCCCGCTGATCCGGGCGTGGGCAGGTACCTGAAGATCGCGCATCGCGACGTCGAAGGTGAAATTCCCTTTGACAAATGCCACCCCGACGCGGAGCACTGCCCGGAAATGACCCTCCTCAATGAGATCGAGACTCTGCACGTCCGGGAGACAGCGGCTGAGCGTCTGCGGGTCAACCAGGAAGCCCCACACCCGGTCGCGCGCCGCGCGGATGGTCAGCGTGCCCTCGTAGTGCAGCGCCACCTAAGCCCCCGCCGGCACGTACGTGGCCGGCTCGCGCTCAAACGTCCGGCGGCAGTGGGCGCTGCAGAAATAGTATCGCACCCCTCGGAATTCCGCTGTGTGCTCTGCCGTGGCCGGGTCCACTGACATGCCGCAGATTGGATCGATTGCCTTCTGCGCTTCCGCCGCTTCAACGGATAACGGCACGACGCTGCGGCGGTGCTGGACGATCTCGGCCAGGATGCTGAGCGCGATCTCTTCTGGCGTCACGGCCCCGATGTCCAGGCCCGCCGGCACTTTCACCCGCTGGATCTGCTCCGGGGGCACGCTCTTGCTCTCCAGATACGCAAACACCGTCTCCGCCCGCCGGCGGCTGGCGACCAGCGACACGTAGCGCGCGCGGGAACCGACGACGTGCTCCAGCGCTTCTTCATCGTAGGAACCCATCGTCGCCACGACGATCCAGGTGTCCGCGGTAACCCGCTGAGCGAGCTCGTCGAGGGCAAGCGGAAGACCGGCCACCTGCACATCGAACCCCAGCAGCCCTCCCATCTCGGAGAGCGCGCCCACGAGAGGGGCCTCCCCAACGAGGAGGAGCACGGGACGGGCCAGCACGGGCTCAATGTAAATGTCCAGGCTCCCTCCGCTGTGACAGGTGATCGTGTGGTGGATCACACCGTCCCGATCATCCTGTGGGTTCGGGCTGAGGCTGATAAATCGGGGCGTCCCCTCTCGGAGCACCTGCAACGCTTCGGTCACGACAACGGGGTGGGCGCAGCTGCCCCCCACCCACCCCTCAAGCACGCCGTCGGCCAGAATCAAGGCTTTCATCCCCGGCCTGGCCGAGGACGGCCGCTCGACCCTGACCACGGTCGCGAGTGCAAACGGCGTGCGCCGCTCCCGGAGCTGGGCCGCGCGCTCCAAGATGTCGCCCTTGCCCGGATGTCCTATTCCGTCACTCCATTCTGACGGAGTACCTTCCACACTTTCCACGGTGTGATCGGGATGTCGATGTGCCGGACCCCCAGGTGCCACATCGCGTCAATCACCGCGTTCGCGATGGCCGCGGGGGCGCCCACGGTGGCGGATTCTCCCACACCTTTGGCGCCGAGCGGGTGATGCGGCGAGGGCGTCACCGTGTTCGCAGTCTCCCAGCGTGGCGTCTCCATCGACGTGGGTAGCAGGTAGTCCATGAAGCTCCCGCCACGGATGTTCCCGTCGTCGTCGTACGTGATCTCTTCGTACAGCGCAGGCGCGAGCCCCATGGTCAGCCCGCCGTGCACCTGTCCTTCGACGATCATCGGGTTGATGATGTTGCCGCAGTCGTCGACGGCGACGAACCGCCGGATCTTTACTTCGCCGGTGCCCTTGTCGATGTCCACGACGCAGATGTAGCTGCCGAACGGGAATGTCAGATTCGGCGGGTCGTAGTAGGCCACGGCCTCCAACCCGGCCTCCAGGCCCTGCGGGTGATTCGTGTAGGCGGCAAACGCGATCTCCTGGATCGTCTTGGCCCGCTGAGGCGATCCCTTCACGAAGAACTTCCCGCGCTCCCACTCCAGGTCGGATTCGCTCGCCTCCAGCAGGTGGGCCGCGATCTTCCTGGCCTTGTCGCGGATCTTTCGCGCCGCGACGGCACCGGCAGCGGCGGCGACCGGGGTGCTACGGCTGGCATAGGTACCCAGCCCGTACGGCGCGGTATCGGTATCGCCTTCTTCCACGGCGATGTCGTCCTCGGGGATCCCCAGCTCGTGCGCGATGACCTGGGCATACGTGGTCTCATGCCCCTGCCCCTGGGACTTCGTGCCGAAGCGCGCCACGGCCTTACCGGTGGGATGCACGCGAATCTCGGCGCTGTCGAACATCTTCAGACCGAGGATGTCAAAGCTGTGCGATGGGCCTGCGCCGACGATCTCGGTGAAGCTGCTGATCCCGATCCCCATCAACTCGCCGCGCGTTCGCTTCTCCGCTTGTTCCCGTCGCAGCGCAGTGTACCCGATCATCTCCATGGCCTTCTTCAACGCCCCCTGGTAGTTGCCGCTGTCGTAGGTCCACCCCAGCGGGGACTTGTATGGGAAGGCCTCCGGCCGGATGAAGTTCTTCAGGCGGAACTCGGCCGGATCCATCTTGAGCTCATGGGCCATGATGTCGGCCATCCGCTCGATGGCGTACGAGGCTTCGGTCACCCTGAACGAGCAGCGGTAGGCAATGCCCCCCGGGGGCTTGTTGGTGTAGGCGCCGTCCACCTCGACAAACGCGGACTGAAAATCGTATGAACCGGTGCAGATGGAGAACAGGCCTGCGGGAAACTTCGAAGGATTGGCGGCCGCATCAAACGCGCCGTGGTCGGCGATCGTCTTGAAACGAAGGGCGGTAAGCGTGCCATCGCGCTTCGCCCCCAGCTCGGCGGTGATGTGGTAGTCGCGCGCGAACGAGTCCGCCTGGATGTTCTCCATGCGGTCCTCGATCCATTTCACCGGCTTGCCCGTGAGTACCGAGGCCGCCACCGCCACCACGTAGCCCGGATAGACGGGCACCTTCCCGCCGAACCCTCCGCCGATGTCCGGTGACACCACCCGGATCTTGTGCTCGGCCAGCCCGAGGTGCCCAGCGACGAGGGCCACGACGGTCCGGATCGCGTGCGGCGCCTGCGTGGTCATCCACAGCGTCAGCTTTCCATCCACCGAATCCCATTGCGCGACGCACCCGCAGGTCTCGATCGACGCGACATGGATGCGCGGAATATACAGGTCCTCCTCGACGGTGACGTCCGCCTGCTCAAGCGCCCTGGCGGTGGCATCACGGTCGCCGACCTCCCAGTGCCAGATGTGGTTGGTCTTCTGCTCGCGGTCCTCCCGCAATACGGGCGCGTCCGGCCGCAGTGCCTTCTTGGGATCCACCACGACGGGCAGAGGCTCGTAGTCGACTTCGACCGCCGCGGCGCCGTCGGCGGCGATGTAGCGCTGCGTCGCCAGGACGGCCGCTACTTCCTGGGCCTGGTAGAGCACGGTGTCGATTGGCAACACCATCTGCCGGTCGGACATCAAGGTGGGCATCCAGGCCAGCCCGTACTTGTCCAGGTCCCGCCCGGTGATCACGGCGAGGACGCCGGGAATGGCCAGGGCCTTCTCCGCGCGGATGGCCGTGATCTTCGCGTGCGCGTACGGGCTGCGCACGATGTCGAGGTACAGCATCCCGGGTAGCTTGAGGTCATCGATGTAGTTGCCCTTGCCACGGATGAATCGGGCGTCTTCCTTTCGTTTGACGGAATGCCCCATCCCATGCGCCACGGCCATGAGGATCAGCTCCTTTCGCCGGCAGGCGCCGGGGTCCCACGCATCTTGTCTGCCGCATCCTTGATCGCTGCCACGATGTTAACGTAACCCGTGCACCGGCAGAGGTTGCCGGAAATCCCCCAGCGGATTTGCTCTTCGGTCGGATTGGGAACGCGCTGCAGGAGGGCAAAGGCCGTGATCATCATCCCCGGGGTGCAGAAGCCGCACTGCAGGCCGTGCTTTTGGTGAAATCCTTCCTGAATCGGATGGAGCTGGCCGTTCTGCGCCAGCCCCTCAACGGTCATCACCGTGCGGCCGTCCGCCTGCACCGCAAACATGGTGCAGGACTTCACGGCGCGGCCGTCCAGGAGGACCGTGCACGCGCCGCAGTTGGTCGTGTCGCACCCGATGTGCGTGCCGGTGAGCCCAACAACCTCACGAAGGAAGTGCACCAATAACAACCGGGGCTCCACCTCGGCTTCATGGACGCTGCCGTTGATCGTGATCTTGACGCGGTTGCCCATCACGCTCCTCCTTTGGCCCGCCCAACGGCCAGCCGCAGCGCCCGCGCCGTGAGCACCCTCACCATATCCCGCTTGTAGTCCGCCGGGCCGCGCAGGTCGTCGGCCGGGTCAGATTCCGTCGCCGCGGTCTCGGCGGCTCTGGCGATCGTGGCGTCGTCGGGCTTCTTGCCGCGAAGCACTTGCTCGGCCTGCCCGGCGCGCAGGGAAGTCGGACCCACATTGCACAAGCCGATCCCCACCTGTTCACAAGCACCCGTGCTGCTGAGAAGAAGCCCGACGCCGACGGCGGCGATGGCGAAGTCGCCCACCTTGCGCTCGAGCTTGAGGTAGGCTCCACCGCTGTTCTTCTGGGATTGCGGGATGCCGATCTCGGTCAGGATCTCGTCGGGCTGGAGCGCCGTTGTAAACGTGCCCACGAAAAACTCGTCGAGAGGAATCGTGCGCCCGCCACGGGGACCGGTGGCCACCACGTGGGCCCCCGCGGCCAGCAATGCGGCACCCCAATCACCTGCGGGGTCGGCATGCGCGAGCGACCCTCCGACCGTGCCCATGTTGCGGACGAGAGGATCGGCGATGACGCGGGCCGCGTCGGCAAGCAGGGGATACCCGGAGCGGATCACGTCAGAGGTTTCGATGTCGCCATGCCGGGTGAGCGCACCGACGCGCAGAAAGCCCTCGGATTCCCGGATGTACGTCAGCCCGTCGATGCGGCTGAGATCCACGAGATACCGCGGAGCCGCCAACCGAAGCTTCATCAGGGGGATCAGGCTGTGGCCTCCTGCCAGGACCTTCGCGTCTTCACCGTAGCGCTGCAGGAGCGTCACCGCTTCAGGGAGGGTTTGCGGTGAAAAGTACTCAAACGATCCAGGGATCATCCGCCCAACACCTCCGCGATACAGTTTTGTGACACACAAACGAGGGCGATTGAGGGCGGTGTTAGTTCTCCGGAAACTCCGCGTTCCCTTCCACGCGCCGGCGTGACTCAGCGCTTCTGTAGTTCCCTCTCGAGCGCTTTGAAGAACTCACTTGCCATCTGCTTGGCCACGCCGCCGATGAGGCGGTGGCCGACGCTTGCAATCAAGCCGGTGATCTGCGCGTCGCCGGTATAGTTGACCACGGTCTTGCCTTCGCTCTCCTCCAGCCGCAGCTCGCCGGTGGCGCGGATCGTCCCGGGCTTGCCTCCGCCTTCGACCCGCAGCGTCATGCGCTCTGGGGGCACCTTGTCGGTAATGCTCACCTTGCCGTCATACGCACCCTTCACGGGACCGATCCCCAACTCGATCGTGGCTTTGAACATGTCGTCGCCCTGCGGCTCCAGCTTCTTGACCCCGGGCGTCGCCCGCGCCAGCACGCCGGGATCATTCAGCAGCGCCCAGACCTTGTCGCGCGGAGCCGGAAGCGTGTAGGTGCCCTCAACCTTCATGCGATCCTCCTATCGTGCCTTACCGATCTCGTCGACAGCCTGAGGGTTCTCCAGTGAGGAGGTGTCTCCGAGGTCGACCCCCAGATACCGCGCGCGGATGACGCGCCGCATGATTTTCGCGTTGCGCGTCTTGGGCAGGTCGCGCACGAACAGCACACGCTTGGGCCGGAGCGCCTTACCCTGCTGGTCCACCACTTGCTGTATCAGCGCCGCCCGCAACTCCTCGGACGGCTCCACGCCCGGCCGCAGGACGGCAAAGCACACGACGGATTCTCCCTTGAGCTCGTCGGGCACCCCGATCGCCGCAGCCTCGGACACCGCATGGTGCGACACGAGCACCGACTCGATCTCCGCGGGTCCCACCCGTTTTCCGGCAACCTTGATCGTGTCGTCCGAGCGTCCTTGAATATACCAGAAACCGTCTCCGTCGATCCTGACCCAGTCGCCGTGAACCCAGACATCCGGCCACCGTGACCAGTAGGTCTGGATGTACCGGTCCGGATCTTTCCAGAACCCCCGGGTCATCCCGGGCCACGGCTTGCGCACCACCAGTTCGCCCACTGCGCCGCGGACAGGCCGTCCGGCGTCGTCAACGACCTCGGCATCCATCCCCAATACCGGACCGGTAAACGAACACGGTTTCTGCGGGTGGAGCACGGTGCACCCCACGATCCCGCCGCTGATCTCAGTGCCGCCCGAATAGTTCAAGATCGGGCAGCGACCGCCACCCACGTTGCGGAAATACCAGAGCCACGGCTCAGGGTTCCAGGGCTCGCCGGTCGAGCCGAGCAGCCGCAGCGAACGCAGGTCGCACCGCCGCACGGCCGCCTCCCCGTGGCGCATCATCGCCCGGATCGCTGTGGGGGAAATGCCGGCAACGGTCACCTGGTGGCGTTCCAGCAGGGCCCACAGCCGGTCCGTCTGTGGGTAGTCGATGGCGCCATCGTAGAGCAGCATCGTCCCACCGAGGGTCAGCACGCCGATGATCTCCCACGGCCCCATCATCCATCCGAGGTCGGTCAGCCAGAACATCGTGTCATGTTCCTGAAAGTCGAAGCCGTAGGCCATGTCCACGGTGCCCTTGATGGGGAACCCGCCGTGAACGTGCACGGTGCCTTTGGGGCGTCCCGTGGTGCCCGAGGTGTAGATGATCATGAAGGGGTCATCGGCGCTCGTGGACTCCGGCCCAGCTTCGTCGGATTCAGCCCGCGTGAGGTCCCCCCACCAGTGGTCACGACCTTCTGTCCAGGGAACTTTCCTATCCTGGTGTCGGTGGACGAGGACATGCTTAATGGAAGGCACGGTGCGGACCGCTTCGTCGGCCGTCTCCTTCATCGGGACCGTGCTACCCCTCCGGGTGAACCCGTCGGCCGTGATCAGGGCGGCGGCCTCGCAGTCTGCCAGACGGCTTGCCACCGCTGCAGCCCCGAAGCCTGAGAAGATCGGAATGTAGATCGCTCCCATGCGTGAGACGGCGAGCGTGGCGATCGCGCACTCCGGGCCCAGCGGCATGAAGATGCCAACCCGATCGCCCTTGCGGATGCCCAGTCGTCGCATAGCGTTAGCCATGCGACTGACTTCAGCGAGGACCTCGCGGTAGGTGAGCGACCTGGTGCGGCCATCCTCAGACTCGTAGCGAATAGCCGTCTTGTTCCCCAAACGCGCAATGTGCCGGTCGAGGGCATTCTCGACGTAGTTGTATGCCCCGTCGATCCACCAGCGGGTCCAGGCGATACCCCCGCTACTGTCATATACCTGGCTGTACGGACGCATCCACCGGAGGCCCAGATCTTCGCTTACCGCGTTCCAGAACCAGGCCAGGTCGGTGATCGAACGCTTGAACAGCGTGTCGTAATCGTCGATACCGTGGCGGCGCATGAACTGGAGCAGGCGGCTGCGGGAGACGTAGTCGTCGGTGGGACGCCAGACGATCGCAGACTCGGAGCGCACAGCCATGACCTCATTATACCGAGCGTCCTCATCATAGGGCCCGCGCGCAGCAGCATCGAAGTCGGTGGGACGAGGTGAGTCTCCATGGCGGTGCAGCAGGCTGAGCGCAAGCTCTTCATCGGAGGCCGCTGGACGGGCGCCGGACAGCCGATCCCGGTTCGCAACAAGTACACCGGGGAGGTGATCGCCACGATTCCGACTGCGGGTCGCGACGACGTGGACGCGGCGGTCGCCGCGGCCTCGGGCGCGGCTCAGACGATGGCGGAGATGCCCGCCCACAAGCGGGCGGCGATGCTCGCGACTGCGGCCGATCTCATCCGGAAGCGGCAGGAGGAATTCGCCCGGACCATCGCGGCCGAAGCCGGTAAAGCGCTCAAGTTCGCCCGCATCGAGGTCGACCGCGGCATCAGCACGTTCACCTTTGCCGCCGAAGAAGCAAAACGGATCCACGGTGAGACTGTCCCCCTCGACGCCGCGGCCGCCGGTGAGGGCTACTTCGGATTCTTCAACCGCCGCCCGGTCGGAGTGATCGTGGCCATCGCCCCGTTCAACTTCCCGCTCAACCTGGTCGCGCATAAGGTCGCGCCCGCTCTGGCCGCGGGGAACCCGGTTGTGCTCAAACCGGCGACCTGGACGCCGCTCACCTCCGTGCTCTTGGTCGAAGTGCTGCACGAAGCGGGAGTCCCCGCGGGAGCCATCAACCTCATCGCCGGACCGGGCTCCACTGTGGGGGAGTGGCTGGTCACGGACGACCGCGTGGCCATGGTCACATTCACCGGCAGCGCCGACGTGGGCCGGCAGATCACCTCGCGCGCGGGAATCAAGAAGATCACCCTCGAGCTCGGCAACACCTCGCCGGTCATCATCGCCCCCGACGCGGATCTGGAGATGGTGGCGAAGCGCTGCGCGGTCGGCGCGTTCTACAATTCGGGTCAGGTGTGCCTGTCCGTCCAGCGCATCTTCAGCGAGCGGAGCATTTACGACACATTCACCGAGCGATTCTTGAAGGCGACCGGCGACATGGTCGTCGGCGACCCGCTCGACGAGCGGGTGGACGTGGGCCCGATGATCGACGAGCGCGAGGCCGCGCGGATCGAGGGGTGGGTCAACGATGCCAGGGCCGCCGGGGCGCGGGTGGCCGCGGGCGGCCGGCGTGAGGGCCCGGTCTACTGGCCCACTGTGCTCACCAACGTCACCCCGCAGATGAAGGTCGTGGCGCAGGAAGCGTTTGCCCCCGTGGCCTCCGTTATCCCCTACACCGATTTCGAAGAGGCGCTGCGCCAGGCCGATGCCACCCCCTACGGGTTGCAGGCGTCCGTCTTCACGAAGAGCCTCGACCGCGTCTTTGCCGCGATGCGATGGCTGAACTTCGGCGGGATCATCATCAACGACACTTCAGCCTTCCGCGTCGACCACATGCCCTACGGCGGTAACCGTCAGAGCGGGATCGGCCGCGAAGGCGTGCGCTACGCTGTCGAGGAGATGACCAACATCCAGATGGTCGCGATCCGCAAGGGATAGCCTAGCCGTGTCATTGACATCTTGATGTCTGTACGATAACATCAAGATGTGCGAACCACACTCACCCTGGACGAAGATGTTGCAGCGGCTGTAAAAGCTGAAGCCCGAAGGTCCGGCAAGCCCTTCAAAGTCCTCGTGAATGAGCTGTTGCGCGCGGCCTTGTATCTTCGCCGGCGGCAGAAGGTCCCCCAATTTACAGTGCAGACGCGCCCTCTGGGCGTCCAGCAAGGGATGGACTACGATAGGATCGGTCAGCTCATCGAGCAACTCGAGGGACCGCTGCAGCGGTGATCTTGCTCGATGCGAACGTTCTGCTGTACGCTTACAACCCTTCCTTTCCTCAGCACCGGCGCGCCAGAACCTGGCTCGAGCAGAACTTTTCCGCCCCGGCTCCGATCGGCCTTCCATGGGCAACGATCCTCGCGTTCCTGCGCATCGGGACCAATCCGCGTGCATTCCCGGAACCGCTGACGACTGACGAAGCCGTGGCGGTCGTGTCAGCGTGGCTCACGCATCCCACAGTTACGGTCCTGACACCGGGAGAGCGGCATTGGAGCATCTTGCAGGATCTTCTCTTGCGTGTGCGAGTCCGGGGTGCTCAGGTGGCCGACGCTCACCTCGCGGCGCTAGCCATCGAACACGGGGCGACTCTATGCACGACCGACCGAGATTTCGCCGTATTTGGCGGGCTCCGCCTGATGAATCCACTGGAATAGCCGGCGCACTGCAACGAGACCGGCAGGCAACCCTGCAGGGCGCGTATAATATGAGGCTTGTTCCCATGGGCACCCGCTACTTCGGCGAGCGCGTCAAACGCAACGAAGATCCCCGTCTACTGACCGGCCGCGGGACGTTCGTCGACGATATCAGACTGCCCGGCATGTTGCACGGCGCCGTGCTGCGCAGCCCCCACGCCCATGCTCGTCTGCTGAGCCTTGACACGAGTAAAGCGAAGACCGCACGGGGCGTGGTCGCTGTCTACACACGGACAGATCTGCCGGAACACCTGCAGCAGCCGCTGCCCAAGCTCATCCCCCACTACGCCCTCATCCACCACAAGACGCAGTACGCGCTGGCTCCGGAGAAGGTCCGCTACGTGGGTGAGCCTGTGGCCTTCGTCGTGGCGGAGAGCCGGTATCTGGCCGAGGACGCGGCCGAATTGGTCGAGGTGGAGTACGAGCCGCTGCCCCCCGTCGTGGACCTTACGCAAGCGGCGCAACCGAACGCGCCGCTTGTACATGAGGACATGGGCACCAATGTCTGCGCGCATCACACCCAGCGCGTCGGAAACGTCGAAGACGCTTTCGCCCGCGCGGCGCACGTCTTCACCGAGCGCTTCGTCATGGACCGGGGCACCGCGGCCCCCATGGAGTGCCGCGGCATCGTGGCGCAGTGGGAACCGAAGATGCGCCAGCTGACGGTGTGGGACTCCACCCAGGCGCCGATCCCCATCCGCAATGGTCTGGCGCGGCTGCTCGGCCTGCCGCAGGGCGGCGTGCGCGTTATCGCGCCCGACGTCGGCGGGGGCTTCGGTCCGAAGATCATGATGTTCTACCCTGAAGAGATCCTCGTGCCGTGTGCGGCGATGCAGCTGGGCCGGCCCGTGAAGTGGATCGAGGACCGCCGCGAGAACTTCGTCGCGATGAACCAGGAGCGCGAGCAGATCCATGTCGCGGCCATCGCGGTCGACAGCGATGGCCGCATCCTTGGCGTACGTACGAACTTCCTCTACGACTCGGGCGCCTACATTCCTTACGGGATCATCGTCCCCATCGTTGCCAGCACCACGCTTCCGGGTCCATACAAGATCCCCAATTATCATTGCGAATTCAAAGCGGTCTTCACCAACAAAACGATCGTCAGTCCCTACCGCGGCGCCGGCCGGCCGCACGGCGTCTTTGTGATGGAGCGGCTGATGGACCGTGTGGCGAAGGAGCTTCGCATCGACCGCACCGAGGTCCGCCGCCGCAACTTGATCCAGCCCCACGAGTTCCCGTACGAAGTCGGGCTGATTTATCAGGACAACGCTCCAGTAATCTACGACAGCGGCGACTATCCGGCCACCCTTGCGAAGGCGCTGCAGATGATCGGGTACGACATGTGGCCCGAGCGGCGCGCACGGTATCGCCGCGAGGGCAGGTATGTGGGCCTTGGTATTGCCTGTTATGTCGAGGGCTCGGGCATCGGCCCATACGAGGGCGCCCGGGTCACGGTCGAGCCGTCGGGCAAGGTCTACGCGGCGACGAGCGTCGGCACGCAGGGACAGGGTCATTTTACGTCGTTTGCCCAGATCGTCGCCGACGCGCTCACCGTCCCGGTGGAAGACGTGGTCGTCGTCACAGGAGACACCGGCGCCTTCGGGTGGGGCACCGGCACGTTTGCCAGCCGCGCCGCGGTCGTCGCCGGAAATGCCGTGCACCTGGCTGCGCAGGCGGTGCGGGAGAAGACCCTCAAAGTCGCGGCAACGAAGCTGGAAGCACGCGTCGAGGACCTGGAGCTGCAGGACGGCAAGGTCTTTGTGCGCGGCGTACCCGGCCGGACGATGACGCTGGCCGAGATTGCGGTGGCCGCCAACCCGCTGCGCGGGACGATTCCGGAAGGATGGGAACAGCCGGGCCTGGAGGCCAGCCGCTACTTCGCGCCCCCGCGAGGCACGTTCCCCAACGGCGTGCATGCCTGTGTCCTGGAAGTCGACGTGCAGACGGGAATGATCAAGATTCTCAAATACGTCGTCGTGCACGACTGCGGCCGCGTCATCAACCCGCTTATCCTGGACGGGCAAATCCATGGAGGCGTGGCGCAGGGACTGGGGGGCGCGTTCTACGAGAGGCTCGTCTACGACGAGCACGGCCAGCTGCTCACACAGACGTTCATGGACTACCTCCTCCCGACCGCGATGGAGGTGCCCGAGATCGAGATCGGCCATCTCGAGACGCCTTCGCCCCTGAACCCGCTCGGCGTGAAGGGCGCGGGCGAAGCGGGCGTGATCCCTGTCGCAGCGCTCATCGCCCAGGCGATCGACGACGCGCTCATGGAGTTCGGCGTGCGCATTGCGGAAATGCCGCTCTCGCCGAACCGGCTGCTGGAGATCATCCAGGCCGCCCGGAAGCAACCCGCCGCGGCCAGTTGAACGCCGCTCAATGAAGCCCGCGCCATGAAGCCCGCTCCGTTCAAGTATGTTGCGCCTGAGTCGCTCGATGATGCCGTTGCGCTTCTGCGGCGCCACGGTCAAGAGGGCAAGATCCTGGCCGGGGGGCAGAGCCTCGTCCCCCTGCTCAACATGCGGTTGGCGCGGCCGGCGGTCATCATCGATCTGAACCGCCTCCGCCCGCTCGATTACATCAAGAACGGGAAAGACGTGCGCATCGGCGCGATGACGCGGCAGCGGGTAGCCGAGCTCTCTCCGCTGGTACGGCAGAAACTCCCGCTGCTGGCCGAGGCGCTCCGGTATGTCGGACATCCGCAGATCCGCAATCGCGGCACAATCGGCGGGAGCATCGCCCACGCCGACCCGTCTGCGGAGCTCCCGGCGGTACTGGCTGCACTCGAGGGCAAGGTCGTGCTGCAGAATGGGCGCGGGACGCGCACCCTCGGGGCCGACGCCTTCTTTCTCACGTACCTGACAACAGCACTCCAGCCGGATGAGTTGCTTGTGGAGGTCCGCATCCCGGCGCACGATCACTTGGGTACGGCCTTCCTGGAGGTGGCGCGCCGCCACGGTGACTATGCGCTGGTTGGGGTCGCCGCAGTCGTGGACTGGAACGGCGGCCGCGCGCGGGACGTTCGTCTTACATTCACGGGTGTGGGCGGCGTTCCGGTTCGGGTCGCCGAAGCGGAAGCCGCGGCGACCGGAAGGCCGCTCACGGACGCCGTCCTCGCCGAGGTCTCGCGTATCGTTTCGGCAGGACTGGATCCTGAGGCGGATATCCACGCCTCAGCAGAGTACCGCAAACACGTGGCGGGCGTCCTGGCCGAACGCGCGCTGCGAGTCGCAGTGACACGCGCGCAGCGGCGGGAACGAGACACAAGATGAGACGCTCGATGAAACGCGGCCGGGCGGAGGGCCGGACGATCAAACCGCGCCGGAATAGTGAACGGGTCGCCTCTCCAGCCGAGCGCGCGCAGATTACACTCACAATCAATGGCACCCGCCACACTGCGGACGTCGAAGTGCGCAAGACCCTCGCGGATTTCATCCGCGAGGAAGCCGGCCTCACCGGCACGCACCTCGGGTGCGAACACGGCGTATGCGGCGCCTGCACGATTCACCTGGACGGACAGGCGGTCCGCAGCTGTCTCATGTTCGCAGTCCAGGCACAGGGCGCCGAGATCACGACGGTGGAATCATTGGGAACGCCCGAGCGCCTCCACCCATTGCAGGAGGCGTTCCGCGATCACCACGGCCTGCAGTGCGGCTTCTGCACCCCCGGCATCCTCATGAGCACGCTGGCCTTCCTGCGCGAGTCCCCGCACCCCTCAGACGAGCAGATCCGTGAAGTGCTCAGCGGCAACCTCTGCCGCTGCACAGGATATCAGGGCATCGTGGCGGCGGTCCGTGACGCAGCGCGGCGGATGCGCGGCACCGCGTGACTGCTCTGCCCCTCGCGGCTCGTTCGATCGGTTCTCCAATCGCCAGCCTCTTCTCCGCCGCGCGCAGCGGACAGGTCATCGCCACGTTCGAACGCAGTTGCTATCTCGACCTGAACGGACATATCGTCGCCCTCGTCGCCCCTGAACTGTTGAACGGGCCATTGAACGTCGTCCTCGCTCACCTGCCTTCGAAGGCCATGAGCGGTGTGTCGACCACGCATCGCGTCCGGCTGTCACCCGGATCTGTTGAGATCGAAGATGTGCTCATGGTCGATCTCAGCCGGGCGGAGGTCTGGAACGCCCAACTCCCCCCGCTCATCCGCGTTGACCGGGACGCGCTGCTGGGGCGCCTCGACGTCATCAAAACCGTGCTCGCCGACGCCCCCGCGGAGAGCCTGGCCCATGCTGCCTCCCGCCCGGCTCGGGCGAGTGAGGGGATGGATGCGCTGTACTCTGCGCTGCGCCACCCGGATGCGGCGACCCTGGCGCATGCCGCAGATCGTCTGGTGGGATTTGGACTGGGCCTCACCCCGTCAGGGGATGACGTCTTGGCCGGGATGTTGATCGCCCTTCATTTGGTGCGGCCGGCGGCTGCCATAGCCGTGAGCGACATCGTTAAAGAGGCGGCCCGCGGCCGCACGACTCGGATCAGCATCGCCTACCTCGAGGCGGCATCTCAGGGCAACGCCGGCGAAGCATGGCACACGCTCGCCCGCACGCTCGAGGGAACCCATGACGGTATGCGGACGGCCGCTCGAAGGATCATGGCATTCGGCGAAACCTCGGGCGCGGACATGCTGACCGGGTTTGTGCTGGCTGCAGAGGCATTGCTGGCTGAATGACACATCGACAGGACAGGCTGCGCGGCTATCTCGCCGTGCTGGGTGCCGCCACGCTGTGGGGCGTCTCGGGCGTCGTCGCCAAGGCCCTGTTCAACCGGCGCATCGAGCCGTGGACGCTGATTGAGATACGCCTTACCGGGGCGTTTTTCGTCCTGTTACTTATCCTGGTCGCGCGGCGCCATCCCATGCGCGTCCAAAGGCAACAACTGACGCGCATGGGATTACTCGGACTCGCTATGACCGCGGCGCAGTTCACCTACTACCTCACCATCAGCCTCACGGACGTCGCCACCGCGCTGTTCCTGCAGTACACGTCGCCGGTCTTCGTCGCCCTCTACGGATGGGGGTTCGAAGGAGAGCGTCTGGGGGGAGTGAAGGTCGGGGCCATTATCCTGGCCGTCGTGGGCAGTTACTTTCTCGTGACGGGCGGCGGTGGCATCCGGGTGAGTCCCCTCGGCCTCACCAGCGGCATCCTGGCCGCGGTCGCGTTCGGATGTTACGCGATCCTCGGGCGCGGCCGCGTGAGAGAGCTCGGTAGCATCACCTCATTGCTCTACACGCTGGGGACCGGAGCGCTGGTGTGGAGTGTTGTGGTGCCACCCTGGAGGGCCTACGCCGGGGGATATGCGCCGGAGGAATGGGCGCTGTTTGCGTTCATTATCATCTTCGCCACGATCCTCCCGTTCGGGCTCTTCCTCTACGGATTGCGCTGGATCTCCTCGAGCATGGCGAGTCTTACCGCGACGTTCGAACCGGTTGTCGGCAGCGCGGCCGCGTTTCTCATTCTGGGCGAACTGCTTGCCCTGCCGCAGATCATGGGTGGGCTGGTGATCGCTGCGGCCGTGGCGATGATCCAGGTCGCGGACATCGGAATTCGGGCGGCTCCCGATTAGGCAGAGGCTCCTGTCGGAGGCGTTCCGCGTCTACCCTGAGCTGGCCTTGCTCCCACATGTCTTGAAGAGGCATCCTGAGCGGAAACATTTTCTCTTTGCCGGATCCAGACCGAGCTCCGGTGGGCTCCCTTGGTCAGCCCAGGATCGAGTTCCTTCGGCTCTCATCAACTGGGTCCGGACCCAGTTGATGAGAGAAGCCCACAATGACCAACCTGGGCTATTGACAGGTTTTCGGAGGGACTCACGAATCCTGTAGAGCATCCTTCCTGGATGCATCCCATGGATACGAGGATCGTCCCAGGACTGCGTTAAGATTAAGAACCCCGAGCCAAGAGAGTGCGCGAACCCGCAGCCCACTGGGCCATTCCCAAGAGGCACAAAAATCGCCATGCTATATTTCGGCCATGAGCATAACCGTTCTCTCTCGTGTGGGTCAGCTATCCAATCAGGAAGTCGTCGTGCGCGTGAAACTCCTTGTCCAGCGGGAGCGCGAGGCGACAGCGGCGCTCGTCGCCCACCTCGCCGTGCTGGACGAGCGACAGCTGTACCTCGCTGAAGGCTGTTCTTCGATGTTCACCTACTGTGCGCAAGTGCTCCATCTCTCCGAGTATGCTGCTTACAGCCGTATCGAGGCTGCCCGGGCCGCTCGTAGGTACCCCATCATCCTCGACCTGATCGGTGATGGGTCCGTAAACGTCACGACGGTAGGGTTGCTGGCGCCGGAGCTCACGCCCGAGAACCACGTTGACCTCCTTGAGGCGGCCCGGCACAAGAGTAAGCGGCAGGTTCAGGAGCTTGTGGCGCAGTTGCGGCCCCAGCCGTCTGTGCCGTCATCCGTCCGCAGGCTCCCGACGACAAGCCTCGCGTCTGAGGACCTCGGGAATCTTGGACCCAGCAACCTGCCGCCGCTTTTACCCACACAGTCTCCAGCGGCCGCACTCTCTCCACCGGCGGAAGTACCAGTCCCAGCCCGCAAGCCTATCATCGCCCCGCTCGCGCCGCAGCGCTACAGGGTCCAGTTCACGGCGAACGCAGAGACACATGCTAAACTCCTGCGGGCTCAAGAGCTGCTGCGTTCCCAGATCCCGGATGGTGACGTGGGGGAGATCATCGATCGGGCGCTGACGGTGCTCTTGAGTAACCTGGCGAAGCAGAAGTTCGCCGCCACGGATCGCTCGGGTGGCACCGATCATCCGCGCAGCAGCCGCGGCACCGTGCCCAGATCACGTCACATCCCAGCGGAGGTCAAGCGCACGGTGTGGAAGCGCGATGGGGGGCAGTGCGCCTTCGTGGCCTCAGACGGGCGTCGCTGTACAGAGCGCGCCTTCCTTGAGTTTCATCACGTCGTTCCGCACAGCGTCGGCGGAGAGCCAAAGGTTGAGAACATCCAACTTCGTTGTCATGCGCACAACGGATTTGAAGCCGAGGTGTTCTTCGGCCGTCGCAAGGACGGCCCCGAGGCGTGGAAGACAACTTATGGGTGATTACGCCCTCACTCGGTCCG
>JAIBHM010000163.1 GCA_020028535.1 Armatimonadota bacterium
GCATCAGCGTCGTAGACCATTACGGCCCGGCTCGCCAGCCGTTTCATCACCAGGACCTGGTCGGCGGTCAGCGACGTACCCAGAGAAGCCACGGCATTCGTGATCCCGAACTGGTGCGCCGTCAGCACGTCCATGTTGCCTTCGACCACGACGATCTCGTCGAGGGTGCGGATCGATTCCCGCGCCCAGTTGAGCGCGTAGAGTGTCCTGCCCTTGACGAACACCGATGTTTCCTTCGAGTTCAGGTACTTGGGCTCGGTACCGTCGAGCGCCCGACCGCCAAACCCCACCACGCGGTCCTGCAAATCGACGATCGGGAACATGACCCGGTGGCGGAACAGGTCGTAATGCCCCTCACCACTCTGCCGCGGCTGGGCCAGTCCGCCCGTCTCCAGTAACGCCGGCGGGTATCCTTTGTTCCCGAGTGCCCGGAGCAGCTCGTCCCAGGCATTCGGCGCGTAGCCCAGCCGGAATCGATCCCGCGTGGGCTCATCTACCCCACGGCGGTCCAGGTAGTCGCGGGCCGACTTCCCTCGGGCCGCATCGGCCAGATGCTCCCGGAAGAACGCCGCCGCGGCCTCCAGCGCCCGGTACAGCCGGTCCCGCTCCGATGCCTTCCTGGCCTCATCGGGCGACCGTTCCAGGCGCACACCCGCCCGATTTGCCAGCGCCTCGACCGCCTCGGCGAACGCTAGATTGCTGGTCTTCATGACAAAGTCGAACACATCGCCGCCAAGGTGACAGCCGTGGCAGTACCAGAGTCCCTTGTCCCGATCGATGTGAAACGACGGGGTCTTCTCTTGGTGAAACGGGCAGAGTCCTTTGTAATGCCGCCCCGCCTTCTTCAGGGCGATATGGCCCCCGGCCAGGTCGACCAGGTCGACGCGGCGGCGAATTTCATCCTTTATATCGGACGTCAGATGACTGCGCATGAGCCCTTCGGGAAGTGGAGAGGGCCCTATCTCTGCGGAGATAAGGCCCTCCATCACATTGGCCCTCGGTACGTTCGGCGCTCTCCCCTGCCCTCCTGCCGAACGCCCGGGCAACCTCAAATATTCCAGGTCAGCGCGCAGCCGCCTCGGCTTTCTGCTGCTTGGCCTGCGCGACCACCTTTTCGGTGACGTGCGGCGGCACCTCCTCATAATGCGAGAAGGTCATCTCGAACGTTCCTCGGCCGCCGGTCATGGAGCGCAGGTCCGAGGCGTAGCGGAGCACCTCCGCCTGGGGGACCTGGGCCATGACCACAGTGGATCCGTTGCCTTGAGGCTCCATCCCCAGAATGCGGCCGCGCTTGGCGTTCATGTCGCCGATGATATCCCCCATCTGCTCCTCGGGAACATGCACCTTCAGGGTCACGATCGGCTCCAGGAGCACGAGACCGGCCTCCGTGGTCGCATCCTTGAACGCCATCGATCCCGCAATCTGAAACGCGATGTCTGAGGAGTCCACGTCGTGGTACTTGCCGTCGTACAGCGTTACCTTCACGTCCACGAAGGGATAGCCGGCTAGGACCCCCTCTTCAAGCGTCTTGCGCACCCCCTTCTCTACCGAAGGGATGAACTGGTTGGGAATGGCCGCGCCGAAGATCTTATCCACGAACTCGAAGCCGCCGCCGCGGGGCCGCGGCTCGACGTCGAGGGAACAGACGCCGTACTGGCCGCGCCCGCCCGTCTGCTTGACGTAGCGGCCCTGCGCCTTGGCTTTCCCGCGGATAGTCTCCCGGTAGGGCACTCTCGGGGGGTGGAGGACGACGTCCACGCTGAACTTGCGGCGGAGTCGGTCGGCCATGATTTCGAGGTGTGACTCTCCCATGCCGGAGATTACGGTCTGCTTGAGCTCGGCCTCGCGGCGCACGTGGAACGTCGGGTCCTCTTCCGCCAACCGGTTGAGCGACGATCCCATCTTGTCCTCATCGCCCTTGGTCTTCGGCTCGACGGCCATCGAGATGGCCGGCTGCGGGAACGCGATCGGGGTCAGGATGAAGCCGGCGTCCTTTCCGCACAGCGTATCGCCTGTTCCGGTGTCCGCGAGCTTGGCCACAGCCCCGAGGTCGCCGGCGACAACCTGTGGGGTGGGCTCCTGATGTTTGCCGCGGACAAAGTACACGTGGCCGATGCGCTCCGGTTTGGCGCGCGTCGAATTGACCAGTTGAGAATCCGCCTTCAGCATCCCGCTGTAGACACGGAAGTACGACAGCTTGCCCACATAGGGGTCGGCGACGGTCTTGAACACCAGCGCCGCCATCGGACCGTCGGCGGTCGGGGAAAGCTTTACACCCTCCCGCTTGCCGTTGGTGGCGCTGATTTCAGAACGCTCCGCCGGGCCGGGCAGCAACGAGACGATGGCGTCTAGGATCATCGGCATCCCGACCAACCGTGTTCCCGCCGCGCAGAGCACCGGGATCAAGGTGCCGGCCTTCACCCCGGCATGGAGCCCGTGAGTCAACTCCTCCTGGGTGAGTTCGCCGGTTTCCAGATATTTCTCGACCAGGGCGTCGTCGGTCTCCGCGGCGGCCTCGACGAGCTTTTCCCGGGCCGCCTGCGCCGCGGCCTGCAGGTTCGCGGGCACGTCCTCCGCCCCGGCCTCGCCGCTCTTGAACGTGTAGGCTTTCATGTTCAGAACATCCACCACGCCGGAGAATGACCCCTCTGCGCCGATCGGAATTTGGATCGGGGCCACCTTGGTGCCGAACCGGTTGCGCAGCGACTGAAGCGCGCGGTCGAAGCTGGCGTTCTCTCGGTCGAGCCGGTTGACCACGACGATCCGGCTGACATCACCGGCATCGGCCAGGCGCCAGGCGACTTCCGTCTGCACCTGCACGCCGGCGACTGCGTCCACGACCACCACCGCGCCTTCGACCACGCGCAGCGCCCCCACCACCTCGCCGACGAAGTCGGGATACCCTGGGGCATCGATGAGGTTGACCTTGTGATCTTTCCATTCCAGCGGGGCGAGGGAGGCGTTGATCGTGTGTTTACGGCGCTGCTCTTCGGGGTCGAAGTCTGTGGTGGCGGTCCCGTCGTCAACCTTCCCCAACCGGTCTGTCGCCTTGGCCAGGAACAGCATTGCCTCGACCAACGACGTCTTGCCGGTGCCGCCGTGGCCCACCACGGCGACGTTGCGAATCCGTTCCGTGGGAAATGCCTTCACCTGCGCGCCTCCTTACAAGCGGGGGTTCTGGATCCCATGCTAATACCCCCGTGCCTTGTCCACAAGATTGAGCATCGGCGTGCCGTCGATGTACCGGCGGAGGTTGTCGCACAGCAGCGGCACTGCGGCGTCCATGTAGCCCGGGGAGGTCCCGGACACGTGCGGGGTCACGATGACGTGCTCCATCCCCCACAGGGGGCTGTCCGCGGGGAGCGGTTCCCGCTCGAAGACATCCAATCCGGCTCCACCGATCTTGCGGTCCTGCAGCGCCCGGGTGAGCGCCCGTTCCTGCACAATCGGTCCCCGGCCGATGTTGATCAAGATGGCGGTGGGCTTCATCGTACGCAGCTCCCGCTCGCCGATGAGGCCGCGCGTCTCAGTGGTCAGCGGCAGCGCGACCACGATGAAGTCGGACTCTCGTAGCACCTCGGCCAGGCCTTCGGGAGGGTACACCCTGTCTACGCCGACCACTGAGGCCGGCGTGCGCTTTGTGCCGATGACACGCATGCCGAAGACCTGCGCTTTCTCGGCGATGTCCGCCCCGATGTGGCCGAGGCCGAGGACTCCGATCGTCTTGCCGCGGACCTCATCGCCCATCGCCTGCGAGCGCTCCCACCGCCGCTGAGTCTGGTTGCGGATCGCCACGTGCAGCCGGCGCGTGAGGGCCAGGAGCATGGCAAAGACGTGCTCGACCAGCGGCTGATGGATGCCGCTGCTGGTCGTGATGACGATCTCGCGCTCCAGGATCTCGGGGTAGAGCAGCTGGTCGACCCCGGCGGCGGTGGAGTGAATCCAGCGCAGCTTCGGCGCGCGCTGCACGGCCTCGCGCGGCACGTTCCACCCCACCATGACCTCGGCCTGCGGCGCTACCTCGATCCCCTTTTGACGATCGTTGACGGCGGCGACGCGGACCTGTGGGTCGACCTGCTGGATCTGCGCGACATGGCGCTCGTCCAGCTTCGCGAAGACCAGGACGGTGATCTCTCGATTCACTACCGGGCTCCCGGCCGCGCGCTGCGGACGGGGGCCGACCCCGCTTCGCGCAGCCGCTGCGACACAAACTCGCGGTCCAGCGATGCGAGCAGCCACCCCGCCTGAGGTCCTGAAGGCTTGCCGAGAAAGG
>JAIBHM010000164.1 GCA_020028535.1 Armatimonadota bacterium
GCGTGGTAGGTGAATCGGGTGGCGATGATGTGATCAGCGGGCACCCAGGCCGCCAGGGCGGAGGTGACCACTTCTTCAGGCGCGGCCGAAACGACGTAGAACTCGAATCGGTGACCCTCGATGCCTTGATCAAAGAACTTTGCCAGGAGGCCGACATTGCGCTTCAGCCGCACGCGCCGGCCGACCTCGACCAGATGCTCTGCCCTCACGCGCCGGTACTCGGGATCGTGCCGCAGCAGGTACGCCAGTTCGCCACCTTGCTGCACGAGGTTGAGGCCCGACAGTCCGGCCGCTTTCTCCCGGTATCCCGGGATTCCTAAGAGATCGCTCAGCACAATCCCGGAGTCATTGAAGCTCAACGTCTGGTCAAAATCGCTTGCCACGAGATAGGCCCTGGTCATCCGACCGTCCTTCCCTGCAGCGCGATTCAGTCATGCTGCTGCGTGTCTGTGAGGAAGCAGAAACGCCCGCTCAGGATGGAGCGGGCGCCATGGCCCAGGAACGAGTATGCATCAACTTGTATCAGGAAGCGGGTGATAGGTCAAGGGTAATCGGTCAAGAGAAAGTGAAATTACTTGGCGACGTTATGATTGCCGTGTCAATAACCAATCTGGGCCATTTTGCACATTTCAGGCACAACTGGGTCCGGACCCAGTTGTGCTTTGAAGGCAGCAATGACCTACGCGCGTCATTGACAAACTGGATTCGACAGGGAGACATCAGGCGCGGTTGTTAGCCATCACTAGGTGCGCGAAGCGTTACGGTCGCCGGTCAGCTGATCAAGACCAGTTCAGCAGATGCAAGACCAGAATCACAGTGTAAATGGCGGTGGTCAGGCGGATGGCCCCGAGCGCATGCGGCAGACGATGATGTCCGGTGCGGACGGCGGCAAAGATCCCCAGGGCAAGGCCCGCCAGGGGGAAGATCTTCATGGCTACCGGCCACCACGTGTAGAGGTGCGGCGCTACGAGCGGATTGGCTTCCAGGAACATTCCGCGGCTGAGCCCGAAGTACGTGAAGATGAGGTCCAGCTCGTTGGCGATCACGAGCAGGATGTACCAGCGCCACAACTCTTGGCTCAGCAGGTCTTTGGCTTGCATCTGGACCGGCCCGGTCGAAGTTGGTGAAACATGTGATTCAACGCCGGCGCGCCTCTCCCTTTCGTTTTCCCCACTATCCGTGAGCCATCTCAGCGTCATCCGGGAAGTGAAGCTTACCCTAGGGGGGGAGCGGCAGGAGTTCCCCTGCCGGCTGCTGGACCGCTCGGAGAACCATGCCGTCGTCTTCTATCCGATCAAGGCCAGGCGGCGTGTCGGCAGCCTCGTGCTGCCCAAAGGCACCGAGAGTTACGGCTACTTCTGGCGGGACCGGCCGTACAACGTCTACCACTGGGTGACACCGGCCGGGCGCACCCTGGGCTTCTACGTCAATCTCGCGGACGATGTGGTGCTCCGGCCGGGGGAAGTGCGCTGGCGGGACCTGGCACTGGACCTGCTATTCAGCCCGGACGGCTCGCGCGTGCAGATCCTCGACGAAGACGAGCTCGCAGGGCTGCCGGCTCCGCTGCGAAGGAAGATCGAGGCCGTGCGGGCACACGTGCTGACCCACCGAGATGAGCTCCTGGCCGAGGTGCGGGGCGCAACGGAGCACCTACGCACCCGGGTTAACGCCCGGCCCCGAGGAAAGGAATCGGCCGGAGGACCGCGAACACCCTGACAGAGTTTTCGCCCATTCCTTGCGCCGTCGGGCATTTCGTCGCAGCAAAGCCGCTCTCGGGGCGAAACGATGAAGGATTTGCGGGACTGGTATTCATATCTCGAGCGCACCTCGCGCTCTGCCGCGGTACCCTCCCGGAACGTTCCACAGCCTGCCGCGCCCTTGCCTGCGACTGCACCGGCCGTCGCACCCCATGATCGCCGTGGGCGCGGACGCCCCGGGCGGCGTCCACTGACGGAGACACGTGAGGAGATCGTCCAGCGGGTGCTCGACCCCGAACTGTCGCTGCACGAGGCTGCGGCGCTCCTGAACGTGAGCAAGGCGACGGTGCGCCGCTATACTGATCAGGGCAAACTCAGCTGCTTTCGCACCACCGGCGGGCAGCGGCGGTTCAAGCTGTCGGACGTCCTGACGCTGCTGGAGGGTGCGTTGCGCAGGGAGGGGGGCCGGTGAGAGCGCTGATGACGGAGCGCGCGTATCGGATACTGATGTGCAGCGAGTCCTACCTGCCGCGCATCAGCGGGGTGGCCCACTCTCTGCACGCCTTGACCAGCGGGTTGCGCGCGCGCGGCCTGCGCGTGGTCATCGCCGCGCCGAAGTACCCTGGGTACAGGGACGCCGACCCCGACGTCGTGCGGTTTCCCTCGTTGCGCCCGCCGCACCAGCCGGAGTTTCCGCTGGCGATCCCCTATGCGCCGGCGGTCTGGCGGCGACTGCTGGACGAAGATCTCGATCTCGTGCATACGCACGCGCCGTTTCTGATGGGTGCGGTGGCCGCGCGCCTCTCGCGCCGAAGGCGGCTGCCCCTGGTATTCACCCACCACACGCTCTATGACGAGTACGTGCATTACGTGCCCTTCGTCAGCCGCAAGGTCGGGGCCGCTGCGGTCCGGAGGTTTGTGACCGCCTACGCCAATCGCTGCGCCTGCGTCATCGCGCCTTCTCGGACCGTCGCACAGCGGTTGCGCGAGCACGGCGTGAATACCCGCATCGAGACCATCCCCACAGGCGCCATCGATCCGGTCCTGTTCGGTTCCCTCGATCCCTCCGGGGTTCGCCGCGCCTATGCCATCCCGGCCGACCGTCCGCTGCTCGTCACGGCCAGCCGGCTGGCGAAGGAGAAGAGCGTGGACCTTGTCCTGGAGGCGTTTGCACGGATCCTCGCGCGCCGGGCGGCATCGCTGCTTGTTGTCGGCGGAGGGCCTCAGGAACGGCCGCTGCAGGAGCTGGCCCACAGACTTGGTGTGAGCGTTCACACGGTGTTCACCGGTCTTCTCCCTCACCGCCGAGCACTCGAATGTTTAGCGGCCGGAGACATCTTCATGTATGGCTCACAGACGGAGACGCAGGGCATGGTGGTTGTGGAAGCCATGGCCGCGGGTCTTCCCGTGGTCGCGGTCGATGCCGGGGGCGTGCCGGATGCCGTCCATGACGGGAGCACCGGATACCTGGTGCCTCCGAACGCGGACGCGCTCGCCTCGCGCGCCCTAGCTTTGCTCGACGATCCGGGACTGCGGAAGATGATGGGCCGGACCGGCATGGACGCGTCCCGGGCGTATTCCCTGGACGTCGTGACACAACGCGTCATCGACCTGTATCGGTCTCTCGTACCGGCCGAACGCCGCGCGTAGCAGCAATCAACCGGAGGCAGAGAGTGTATCTCAAGAGACTCGAATTGCACGGCTTCAAGACGTTTGCCGACCGCACGGAGCTTGAGTTCACGCCCGGAGTAACGGCGATCGTCGGTCCCAACGGCAGTGGGAAGAGCAACGTCTTCGACGCCATCCGCTGGGCGCTCGGTGAGATGAGCGCCAAGAGCCTGCGGGGCGGGCGGATGGACGATGTCATCTTTGCCGGCAGCGAGGGCCGCAGAGGGATGGGCATGGGTGAGATCTCCCTGACCATCAACAACGATTCCGGCGCTCTGCCCGTGGACTATAGCGAGGTTGCGGTGACGCGGCGGGTCAACCGCGGTGGGGAAGGCGAGTATTTCCTGAACACCCTGCCGTGCCGGTTGCGCGATATCCAGATGCTGTTCCTGGGCACCGGGTTGGGTGGCCGCTCGTATTCCTTGATCAGCCAGGGCCAGGTCGACAGTGTTCTCAACGCAGGACCCGAAGAGCGCCGTGTGCTTCTGGAAGAGGCGGCCGGGCTGGCGCGGTACAAGCGGCGGCGCCGCGAAGCCGAGCGGCGGCTCGGCGGAGCGGGGCAGAATCTGCAGCGGGTGGCGGACGTGCTTGCCGAGCTTACCGCGCAGCTCGAGGCGCTGCGCGAGCAGGCTGAGGCTGCAATGCAATACCAGGCGTACACCAGGGAGATCCGCGACCTGGACCTTGGCCTGCAGGTGGATGACGCCCGGCGAATCCTTGGGGCGTTGAAGCGGATCGTGAGCCAGACGGAGTCAGTCCAGCAGCAACTGCAGACGCTCGCCACATCGGGCTCGGAGATCGGAGGGTACATCGACCGTGACCGGGCGCGCGCCGCGGACGTCGCACGCCAGTGGGAGGAGGCGCAGCGCGCTCTGCTGCAGATCGTGGAAGATCTCAGCGGCAAGGAGTCGGCGATGCAGGTGCTCGCCGAGCGCGTGCGCGGGACGGGTGCGCAGCGCGATCGGTTGGCCGGAGACGAGCACCGGCTTCAAATCCAGCTGGCCGATGCGGAAACGGCATTGGCGGAGTTGCGCGCGCAGGCGGAGTCTCTGGAAGCCCGCCGGGACCAACTGCTCGATCACCTCCGGCTCGCCGAGCAGGCACAGAACGTGGCAGCGGCTGCCGACCGCACAGCGGAGGAGCAACTGGCCGCCTGCCGCGCAGAGATTACCGACCTGACGGCGGCGAGGACGCGGGCCGCGCACGATCTGGCTCGGCTGGAGGAGCGGACTGCCGGTCTCGACGCACGGATGGAGAGCCTGACGTCACGGCAGGCCACCCTGGTGGCGAGCGCACAGCGGCTGGCGGAAGTGACCGCGCAGATGGAGGCGGCGATCGCCGAGTTGCTGAGCGAGCGCGACACCGTGAGTGTCCGTCTTGATGGGCTCCGGACGCGGCGGCGCGACGTCGGGGAGCGGCTGGCCGGCTGTGAGGACCAGCACCGCCGGCTGTCCGGCGACCGGCAGGTCGTGGCGCAGACGCTCGGGTTCCTCGAGGACATCCACGGTCGCCTTGCCGGATATGAGCAGGGCGCCCGCGACATCCTCCTCGCCAAGCAAGAACATCCC
>JAIBHM010000036.1 GCA_020028535.1 Armatimonadota bacterium
CATCTTGCCCTTCCACGCCTCGGGCAGCGCCTCGACTCGCAGGGAGCCTTCCAACAGCGCTTTCTCCAACTCGAACCTGAGCATGATGTGGAGGTTGTACGTCACTTCGTCGGCCTCGACTCGGATCAATGATGGGCGCACCAGGTTGACGGCCCTGTAAAACAACTCGGCATCAACCTTCCGGAGCTGCGCGGGGAATTGCTGCTGCAGCACCGGGTAGTAGTGCTCCCAAAATGGCCGGCTACGGCCGACCAGATTTTCCCACATCCGAGACTGGGACTCGTGCATGCCGAGACTTGCCCCCCGGGCCAGCGGTGTGCGGTCCAGGGACGGATCGACACCTTGCTCATACATGGCGTGCCCGGCCTCGTGGAAGATGCCGAAAATCGCAGACGGCAAATACCGCCGCTGGTACCGTGTCGTGATGCGAACGTCATTGACATTGAACCCGCTGGCGAACGGATGCGGACTCGTGTCCAGACGTCCGCGGCGGAGATCGTATCCGAACGCCTCGGCGATCTTGAGGCCGAATTCGCGCTGGCCTTCCTCAGGGTAGTCCTGCCTGAGGAAGTCGTCATCGACGGTTCGACCGCGGTCGGCGATCGCGCGTACGAAGGGCACGGTAACCTGCCGCAGCCGGGCGAAGATCACGTCCACCTCGCGCGCCTTCATGTCAGGTTCGTACAGGTCGAGCAACGCGTCGTACGGATGCTCGATGAACCCCAGGTAGTCCGCAGTCCGCCGGGCGAAGTCAACCATCTTCTCCAACGATGGGCGGAAGCCCGGGAAGTCGTTCCGTTTGCGCGCCTCGCGCCAGACCTGCACGCTGAGCGACGATTCGCGGGCCTTCTCGGCGACGAAATCGCTCGGCAGCTTCGTCAGCCGATCGTAATCGCGACGGGTCATGCGGGCGAGCGCCGCCCCATCGGAGTCGGGTGCGAGGCCGGCCGCCTCGCGTTCCGCCGCCTCGAGGAGCCGCCCCGTTTCGGGGGAGGTGAAATACTCGTGCGCCAGGCGCGTCAGCGTCGCGAGCTGCGCCGCGCGCGCCGCCGTCCCTCCGGGGGGCATGAGCGTCTCCTGATCCCACCGCAAGAAGGCGGCGGCCGATCGGATGTCCGCGATCATGGTCAGGTGCTTCCGCAGGCGCGTGATTCCGTCAGGCGTGTCAGTCATCGGTTGGCAACCTTTCTGGATCGGACTCAATTGCGGGATACTGTTTGAATTCGGATCGCGGAGGACCACTCCTTTGCAGCCAGGGCATCGCTACAGAGGAGTGGCGGGGACAAACGGGCGTCTGTTCCGTACGTCCCAGATTCCACGGCTGGTGAGGCGGATCCACGGCAGGGAGTCAAAGGTCAGGAAGAGCAGGCTGAACAGCGGATCCCCGAAACGATATCCGCGTTCCCGCATCAGCGCGTTGAACTGCCGGTTCGCGGCAACGACCTCCGGCCACGACCGTGTGGAATAGATGCGATCTTCGAACGCAAGCCGGAAGCGTTCCTCTCCGTGCTCAACCACGACGAGTCCGCCGCCATCTTGGGCGAGCCTGTCGAGCGCCTCCGCCATGTCCTCCGCGCGCTGCCCCAGGACGATCACGTCGCCGAAACTGCTGCTGAACGTGGTCGCGAGACCGCCCAGGTGATTCACGAGCCCCACCAGCCGGCTGCGGGTGATCCAGCGACCTCGCTGGTCGATGAGGGCGACATGAAGCGCATCCTTCGATATCTCACCGGGAGGGACGATCTCCGTGATCACGTCGTTCAACAGCCGCATCGCAGGAGCGTTTGGAGTAGCGTCCACGAGCGTGTGTGGTGAAAGACGGGGGATCGCGGCGTCTTCGAGCATGCCAGAGACCGGTACGTGCGGGAGTGGGGCGACCAGTTCCCCCCGCTCGGCCACGATTCGTCCGTCGGCGATGGTCATCAGCGGTGCCGGCTCCCTCAGGTCCGTCAGGATATTCAAGTCGGCCCGTTTGCCAACGGCGATCTCACCCACGTCTGTGAAGCCGAAGTAGTCGGCCGGGTTGAGCGTCACCATGCGCAGAACCCGCATCGGTTCGATGCCCTGCTCGATGGCAATGCGCATCAGGTAGTCGAGGTAGCCATAATCGTCCACAAAAACGGGGGTGGGGCCGTCCACCGTCAACATGACCTGGTCCAGCCACTCGGGCCGATCTCTCACAGCGTTGAGCAGTTCCGGCAGGTCGGGGCGAATGGAACTGTGGCGGAGCATCGTGGCGAGGCCGGCTCGTAGACGGTCCTCCACCTCACGCGCGGTGATCGCTTCGTGACATGATGTGAAGCCTGCCTCCGCAAGCGCGACCAGCCGCTCATACGAGGCCCCCGGCGCATGGCCCTCCACGCGCCTGCCGTCTTCGCGCGCAGCACGAATCTTTGCCAGGAGGTCGGGGTCCCCATGCAGCACGTCCACCCAGCGGGTGACTTCGCCAACCGCAGCAACAGAGGGAAGCCGCCAAAGCCTGCGCACGGTCTCCAGGCTGAACCTGGCCTGATCGGAGATCGCCTGGGGATGCAGCCGGATGAGATGGCGGATCTTCATCGGCAGGGCAGCCATGTGTTCCAGCAGGTCGGGCAGGCGATCCGGTTTGGCGAGCAGCATCAGCGGAAGAGTGTCCACGACCGCCGTCGTCGTGCCGTGCCGGAGCAGCGCCCCCGCGAATTCCGCAGGGTTCACGATGGTGAAGTGGGTGTGCGGCTCGATATAGCCGGGAACGACGACCCTTCCTGACACGTCGAGGACGTGGCGCGCGTCCACTGCTCCCGCTTCGCGTACGGCGGAAATGCTGATTCCGGTGACGACTACATCGGCGCGGCGCAGCGTTCTCGAACGAGGATCCGCTACGCGGCCTCCTCGGAGCGCAAGATCAGGCGTATGAGAGTTCACTGCTTCAGAATACGAGTCTTACTTCCGGCCGGCAACTCGGGAGACGGAGTCTTCCGCAGGAATCTATGGGCGGGCGAGGAATTGAAGGCCACCTTCACCCGACCTCTCTCCGGCCCGCAGCACGTCCACCTGGCATACCCGGATGCTTGGCCCGGCCCTGACTCCGGCGAGGCAAAAGGGGGGATGCAGGATGTGTCGGCTGTCAGTTCTGCTGGTGGCAGTTCCGCTGGTCGTCGCAGGTCTGGCTCTCCCGGTCGCCGCTCAGCCCGCGTTTCGCCATACACTCTCGCTTGGTGTGTGGATTGGGGCTGCTACGGCTTCCGAGGCCCCTGGCACCTGGTCTACCACCATCTGGAACCTCGACTACCGGGCTAGGTCCCTGACATCTCGATGGGGATTTCACTTTCATTATGCAACCGGTTCTCGGGAAACGTTCTGGAGCACGGACGTTTCGTTTGGCGCTCCGAGTCCCACCCCCGGACTCGGTCTCCGCCCCTTCCTGGGGTATGGATCATTCAGCACGACACCCACCACTGCTCCCGTGACCAGCACCGGTTTCCGATTGGGTATCAAGGCAGACTACCCCCTCCTCCGCACGCTCGCCGGCCAGAACGTGGACCTTGCCGTCAGCCTGGCCTGGAGTCCGTCGAACACGGTCACCTCATCGGCGGGCACGACGAGGGGAACGGCATTCGAAAGCATGGTTGCTGCAGAGTTCAAGATCCCCTGGATGCGGACTATGCTCCCGGGGCAGGCGGATTACTATCTCACAAGTTTCGCGCCGAATGGGTTCGATCCCAACTGGGCGGGACGGGTAGGATGGAAAACGCTGGGGCTCACCGGCAGCAGTTACCAGTGGACAGGGCCGTTTCTGGAGATCTTCAAGACTTTCTAAGCGCAAGCACGGTTGAGGATAAGGCGAGGGCCTGCTCGGTCGAGAGGCCCTCGCCCTGCGTCCAGGCCTGACGAACCGCCTGTTCGCCAATTGCGGATCTGATTTCATCCAGATCTCGCTCGTGTTGGGTGCGGTCGATGGGGGGCAGGGGAGCGCGGATCTCGCTGCGGATAGCCGCGGCCCGTCCCAACAACCTGGCCGCGGAATCGTAAGCGCGCCGCGCGACCCCGAGGGCCGCGACGCTTTCCAGGTACTCGGCGATTCCCCACTTATCCCACTGGTACCCGAGGCGTCCTCGGATTGTTAGGCTCTCGCCGAAATGGCGAGCGGCAGCCGCGTCTTCGTGCAAGCGTGTCTCCACTTTGCCCATGAGCGTGAGGACGTTCGCTATCGTCAAGTCGTCACGGATATGCCGGAACAGCGAAAGGCTCTCCTCGAGCAGCGTCTTCGCCCGTTCATGCTCACTCCCTTGGAGCTCAACCCGCGCCAGCACGTACAGGGTCTGCGCCAGACCCGAGGGGCGGCTCATCCGGCGGTAGAGCTCGAGTGATTCCTCGAGGAGCGGGCGTCCGGCCTCGACGTCGCCCGAGTACGCCGTCGTCCTTCCCAGGATATGAAGGGAATCGACAATGCCCCTCTGGTCGCCCGACTCCCGGTAGAGCCTCAGACCTTCCTCGATGACCTCGCGCGCCCGATCGTAGTCGCCCTGGTACCAGAGCGCAATGCCCAGCAGCCGGAGCGACTCTCCGATGCCCCAGGAATCCTGCAAGTCGCGGAAGAGGGCGAGGCTCTCCTCGTGCAGCGATGCCGCACGGACGTAGTCGTCCATGCGCCGCGCCAGTAATCCGAGGTCGAGGAGAGAGAGCGCCAGCGCCCATCGATCGTTCAGCGCCTGGCTAATATCCCGCCCGGCCTGTGAGAGGCTGGCGGCCCGCGCGAGATCACCCTGCCGCCAGGCGACATACGCCGACGCACCAAGCGCCCGCGCATATGCGACCGTTGGCGCGCCGGCATGCGCCCTGAGCGCTTTCTCCAGCCAATCCCTGCCCTCGGTCAAGTGCCCCCGCTCATACCAGAAGTACCACAGGGCGCTCGCCAGCCTGAGCAATTCATGTGTCCGTCCCGGCGCGGAGACAGCCCACCCCATGGCGGCGCGAATGTCGTCATGCTCGACGTCGAGCCGCTCCAGCCAGACCTGTCCGTGGACGCTGCGCAATCGTGGTTCGGCCTCCTCGGCCACGGTGAGGAAGAACGCCAGGTGGGCATCCCTGAGAGCTTCCACTTTCCCGGAGGCAGCCAGCTTCGCGCGGCTGTACTCTCGAACGGTCTCGAGCAGCCGATAGCGCATCTCGCCGGCCTGCTCTTCCGCGTGCACGAGTGACTTGTCGATAAGGAGTGAGAGCCAGTCGATGACACCGGCCGTTTCGATCCTGCCCCCAGCACAGACCATTTCGGCCGCCTTCAGGGAGAACCGGCCGGCGAAGACAGAGAGACGTCGAAACAATGTCTTCTCGTCTTCCGATAGCAGATCGTAGCTCCAGTCGATGGCTGACTCGAGCGTCTGCTGCCGCGCGAGCGTCCGCGAGCCACCCGTGAGCAGGCGGAAGCGGTCATCCAAGCGCCGCGCGATCTGATCGACCGAAAGGACCTTCACCCTCGCTGCTGCGAGTTCGATGGCCAGCGGGATCCCGTCCAGTCGCGTGACGACCTGGGCGATGGCGGGAGCGAGCGCGTCTGTGGGGACGAAGTCGGGCCGGCTCATGAGAATGCGTTCGACGAACAACCGCGCTGCCTCGGACCCGTCGAGCTGATCGAGGTTTCGCACGGGTCCGCCCTCCGGCAGCGATAGCGAAGGAACAACATAGTTCATCTCGCCACGGACCCCGAGGCCCTGACGGCTTGTGGCGAGGATCCGCAACTCTGGGACGCGGGTGAGGAGTACCTCGGCGAGGCGACCGCAGCCCACCAACAGGTGCTCGCAGCCGTCGAGGATGATCATTGCCTGGCGGCCGCGCAGGTAGTCGGCCAGCGCCCCCGTCATGTCGGAAGGTTCCTGGCGCAGTCCGAGATCTTTCGCCACAGCCCCGGCCACGAGTCCCGGGTCGGCCAGTGCGCTGAGCTCCACGAGCCAGATGCCGTTGGGAAATTGATCGAGCATCTCTGCGGCCGCTTGCAGCGCCAGCCGCGTCTTCCCACATCCACCCGGACCTGTCAGGGTCAGAAGCCGCTTGTCATCGACCATTGCCTTGATTTCGGCGATCTCTCGCTCCCGTCCGATGAATGTGGTCAGCTGCACCGGAAGGTTGTTCGGAACGGCGCTGAGCGATCGCAGCGGTGGAAACTCGGAGGCGAGATCCGGAAGGACAACTTGAAAAATCCGTTCAGGCTGCTGCAAGTCTTTGAGCCGATGCTCCCCCAGGTCCCGGACCGTGACTTCCCGGGGCAGCTCATGGCGGACGAGGCTACAGGTCGTCTGGGAAAGCAGAATCTGTCCACCATAGCCGGCAACGCAGACACGGGCTGCGCGGTGGACGTCCATTCCCACATAGCCGGTCGCCGTCAGGACTGCTTCTCCAGTGTGGATGCCGATACGGACGCGGACGGTAGCGCCGTCAAGCCACGGATGGACGGAGACGGCCCGCTGGATCGCGATCGCACAGTTCACCGCGCTGCGGGCTGTGGGGAACGAGACAAAAAAGGACTCGCTCTGTGCATCTACCTCGGTTCCGTTGTGCGCAGCGATGGATTTCCGGAGAAGATCGTGGTGATCGGCGTGCAGCTGCCTGTAGTGGGTGTCGCCGAGATGACGCAGGAGGACTGTGGATCCTTCGATATCCGTGAAGAGGAACGTAACCGTCCCGGCCGGCAGGTCGGGCATGACCCGCCTCCTCTACTTCACCTGACGATTATCCACGACCCTGCGCAGCTTGCCACCCTCGCTGCGGGGGAGCTTTCCGGGCGGGACCAGCTCGAGCCGGGCCGTGATGCCCAGGACGCCGAGCAGCCGCTGCCGGCACCGCATCGTCAGTTCCTGGACCATCGGCTCCTCGCCTGTGAACGATCCCCCGAACTGTTTCGCGAAGCCTTCGTTGACTTCGATGCTCACGTCGAGTTCGTCCAGGGTGCGATCGCGCGTGACGACCAGCTGATAGTGTGGGGAAAGTTCTGCGACCCCGACCAGCGCCGCCTCGATCTGGGTGGGATAGACATTCACACCGCGGATGATCAGCATGTCATCGGTGCGGCCCATCACACGGGACATCCGCACAAAGGTCCGCCCGCAGCGGCACGGCTCTGGATTGATCGAGGCGATGTCTCCCGTGCGGTAGCGGATCACCGGGAGCGCCTCCTTCGTCAACGTCGTGAAGGTGAGCTCGCCGACCTCCCCGGGTCCCAGCTGCTTGTCGGTCCGGGGGTCAATGACCTCGACGAGGAAGTGGTCTTCGAAGATGTGGGCCCCGTTTTTCTCCTCGAGACATTCGTTGCTGACCCCCGGTCCGACGACTTCGCTCAGCCCGTAGATGTTGACGGCGGTAATCCCCAATCGTTGTTCGATCTCGTCCCGCATCGCCTCGGTCCACGGCTCCGCGCCGAGCACTCCGTAACGGAGCTTGAGATCTCCGCGCCGGATGCCACGGGCTTCTAGGGCTTCGGCCAGCGTGAGGGCGTACGAGGGCGTGCACGCGATGATCGTGGCCCCGAAGTCCTGGAGCAGCATGATCTGCCGTTCGGTGTTGCCGCCTGAGGCGGGCACGACGACGAGGCCCAGCAACTCGCCGCCGTAGTGCATCCCGAGCCCTCCGGTGAACAGACCATACCCGTACGCGTTCTGAAAGACGTCGCCCGGACGGGCGCCGCTCGCCGCCAGGCTGCGCGCGCATACTTCGGCCCAGAGCTTGATGTCGTTCGCGGTGTACCCGACGACCGTCGGCTTGCCCGTGGTGCCGGAGGAGGCGTGGATGCGCACGGTCTCGGATAGTGGGACCGCGAACAATCCGAACGGGTACGTGTCGCGGAAGTCGCTCTTTCGCGTGAAGGGCAGGCGCCCAACGTCCTCGAGGGTGCGGATCTGATCGGGCGCGACATGCGCCTCAGCGAGGCGCGCGCGATGCAGCGGCACGCGCTCGGAGACCCGCCGCACCACATCCTGCAGCCGGCGCAACTGAAGCGCTTCGAGCTGGGCGCGCGGCATGGTTTCCGCCCGCTCGTTCCAGATCATGACCCTGGGTCTGTGAACCCGATGCTCAGATCACTCAGCGGGCCGGCGCCCAGGTGTTGTTGCGGATCTCCAGCATCACCGCCGCCCGGCGATCCAGGCCCAGGTGATCCTTCGAAGTGTATGTGAAGATGCCGGTGATGCCCACTAACTCGTTGGTCCCGCGCTCGATCTGCTCGCGCAGCACAGCGCGGAAGCCCCCGATGTTCTCCGGCCGCACGCCCTGGCGGAGCGTGCGTTCGATGGCCGGCCGGAGAATGAGCATGGCGTCGAGCGCGTGGCCGCCGAAGGTGTTGCGGCTACCCTTTCCATAGCGGCCTTCGTAGCGCTCCAGATAGCTCAACAATGCTTTCTTCTGTTTGTCGGAGTCGGGCAACAATTCTGCCACCAGCAACTTTCCGGCGGGCAGAAACACGCCCTCGACGCTCGCCGCCCCCAGCCGCAGGAAGTCGGCATTTGCGACGCCGTGGCTCTGATACACCGGCAGTGTGATGCCGAGGTCGCGGATATTGCGGTTCACGACGTTCGCGCCGGGTGGGATCGCCCAGATCAGAAAAGCCTGCGGATTACGACCCATCGCCCGGGTGACCTGCGCGCTGGCGTCGGTGGCGTTGCGAGCGAACGACTCGCGGGCCACGATCTCGATCCCCTTTTGCGGCGCGATTCGGTCCAGCTCGTTGAGGCCACCCTGCCCGAAGGCGTCGTCGAAGCCGAGGAAGGCAATGCTGCGCACGCCGCGCTGGCGCATGTGGTCTGTAATTACGTCGAGCATCAACCGGTCGGTCTGGGGCGTCTTGAAGACCCACCGTCGCTGCTCGACAGGCTCGATGATGGACGCGGCGGCGGCGAGCGAGATGTTGGGCACGCGCGCGGACTGAACCGTCTGGATAATCGCGAGGCTTCCGGGGCTGGTAGTGCAGCACACGACCGCCACGACGCGGTCTTCCTCGATGAGGCGCTTGGCGGCGATGACCGCCTTGGTCGGGTCGCTTTCGCCGTCGGTGACGACGTACTGAATGCGAACGGAACCGGCCGCACTCTGGGCGGTTCCCAGTTCATCCTGATAGAGGAGGACGGTGTTCCGCTCGGGTACGCCGAGCGACGATGCCCCGCCCGTGATGTCCACGACGAACCCGATCTTGACCGCTTGCTGCTGCGCCGCCGTCGGGAGCGCCAGCAGCAGAACCGGCAGCAGCATCAGCCACACGCGCCGCATATTGTCACCTCCGGGGAATCCGTGTTCCGCTTTCTCCGGCGGACGAACTTACCCCTCCGGGCCCGCTTCGACGTGCCCGCCCAGATAGGCGGCCTGCACGTTAGGATCGCGAGCCAGCGCGGCTGAGGTGCCCTGCAGCACGATCCGGCCCCCTTCCATGACGTACGCGCGATCGGCGATCCCAAGGGCGGCTTTCGCGTTCTGCTCGACGATCAGAAGGGCCTGCGCCCGCCGGCGCAGGTCCGCGAGTACGCGCAGGATCTCATTGATCACGAGTGGGGCTAATCCGAGCAACGGCTCGTCCATGAGCAGCAGCCTCGGCCGCGCCATCAATCCCCGGCCGATGGCCAGCATCTGCTGCATACCACCCGACAGTGTCCCCGCGGGATGCCCCCGGCGTTCGCGCAGGAGTGGAAACAGCGCGTAGGCCGCGTCGACGTCCTGCTGAATTGCCGGCCCGAGGGCACGCCCGAACCGGTGGTAGGCGCCGAGCAACAGGTTGTCATTGACGCTCATCGAGGCGAACAACTGCCGCCGTTCCGGAACGAGCGAAAGGCCCAGGCGCACGGTGTCCTCAGCGGGACGGCCCACGAGCGGCGTCCCGGCGAACGTCATGGCCCCGCGCGACGGGAGCAATCCTGCGATCGCGTTCAATAGCGAGCTCTTCCCCGCGCCGTTCGGCCCAATGATCGCGACGACCTCGTCCTCGTTGACCTGCAGCGTGACGTCCCGCACGGCCTGGACGCGGCCGTAGGACGCTGCGAGGTGTTCCACCTGCAAGAGCGCGGTCACGAGGCCTCCTCGGCCGTGGTTTCGCCCAGGTACGCCGCGATGACGCGGGGGTCGGCCCGCACCTCAGCGGGGGTGCCCTCAGCGACCTGCTCGCCGTAGTTGAGCACGAGGATGCGATCGGCGACGCCCATCACCATTGCGACGTCGTGCTCGACCAGCATCACGGTGACGCCTGCCTCGCAGACGCGGCGGATCAGCCGGACCAGCGCCGCGCGCTCCGACGATGTCAGCCCGGAGGCGGGCTCGTCCAACAGAAGGAGCCGGGGCCCGGCGGCAAGCGCGCGGGCGATCTCGAGCAGGCGCAGCGCGCCGAACGGTAGCGTCGCCGCGGGTTCGTGCGCGCGGTCAAGGATCCCCACGAGCTGCAGATAGCCCGCTGCCTCGCTTTGGGAACGGACATCTTCGCGGCGACCCAGGCCCAACATCGCCCAAAAGAACTCGGCGCCGGTCCGGCGGTGCAGGCCAACCATGACGTTCTCAAGCACGGTGAGATCGCCGAAGACCTTCGGGGTCTGGAAGGTCCGCCCGACACCGAGCGCCGCGATGCGGTAGGGCGGGAGATGGGTCACGACTGCGCCGCGAAGGCGCACGACCCCGCGCGTGGGCCGGAGCACGCCGGAGATGAGGTTAAACGCCGTCGTCTTGCCCGCTCCGTTCGGGCCAATGATGGCGTAGACCTCGCCCGCGCGAACGCTGAACGAGAGGTTATGCACGGCGAGCAGGCCACCGAACCGTTTCTGCAGCTGATCCACTTCCAGGACGACCTCTTGGGCGGCGGTTTCGTGCTGTGGGTCCGATGTCGTGCCGCCGGCAGGGAAGATCTCACGAGCGATGATCGCCGACTTCGCCGGTTCATCTCGCCCCCCGATGCGGAGCAGCGCGGCCACGCCCGGCCACACACCGCTGGGAGAGAGGATCACGACGACGGCCAGCAGCAGACCGAACACGATGATCTCGTACTCGGCCGACGCCCCGGTGCCGAGCAGACGCGGCATGACGGTGCGCAAGACCTCGCGCAGCGCCGTGAGGATACCGGTGCCGAGCACGGCGCCGGGAAGATGATAGATGCCTCCCAGGACGCTCATCACGAGCAGGTCGATCGAAAAGGTGAACGCAAACGGCGAGGGGCTGACAAAACTGAGGTAGTGCACGTAGAGCGCGCCGGCAAGCCCGGCCAGACCGGCGCTGAGGGCCAGCATCCTTCCTTTGTAATAGGCGGGGTTGATGCCGAGGCTGGCGGCGGCCACCTCGCTGCTGCGGATGGCGACCAGAGCCCGTCCGATACGCGAGTGAATCAGGTTGCGGCAAAGCCAGTAGCCTGCCAGAAGGAGGCCCCAGGTGAGGTAGTAATATGCGCGGTCGCCGGCGATGACCGATTGCCCGATGTGCAACGGTGGAATACCCGTGAGACCCGTTGGGCCGCCTGTCAGGTGCTGCAGGTTGCGGATGAAGACGTCCGCGACGATATTGAAGCCCAACGTCCCCAGCACCAAATAATGGCCGCGCAGGACAAAGATCGGCGCGCCGATGAGAAACGCGACCAGCGCCGATCCCCCGACCGAGAGGGGCAGGGCGATCCAGGGATCCAGGCCGCGCAGGGTCGTGATCGCGGAGATATACGCGCCGAGTCCATAAAAGGCCGCCTGTCCGAGCGAGACTTGACCCGCGTGGCCCGCCAGTAACGTGAGGCCGAGCACGATCAGACTGTACAGGCCGATGAAGACGAAGATACTCAGGCTGAGGCGGCCCTGGATGAGGAATGGCAAAACGACAAGCGCGGCCATGAACAGGGCCGTCCACGCGCGCGCCCGCCTCATTCCTGCGCTGCTTCCTCGCTGATGATGAGCCCGACCCGCAGCGCGGCGAGCGCCCGCCAGAGCAAGACGGCGATCAGCACGCCGAACGCGATCGCGTCACGGTAGTTCGATGAGATGAGTCCGGCGCCAAGCGCCTCGACAATTCCAAAGGCAAGGCAGGCAAGCACGGTCCAGGGATAGCTGGCCATGCCCACGACCACCGCTCCCACAAACCCTTTCAATCCGAGGATGAGCCCCATGTCGTATGTGGCGAACGTGAGTGGGGTGATCAACACGCCGGCGAGTCCCCCGAGGGCGCCGGCGATAGCCCACGCCAGCGTGCCCATCCTCTCGACGCGGATGCCGACGAGCCGCGCTGCCGTCGGATTCACGGCGCACGCGCGGAGCGACTTGCCGCGGATCGTGCGAG
>JAIBHM010000165.1 GCA_020028535.1 Armatimonadota bacterium
GGGACGCAGGCCCGGCTGCTGCAGGAGCGGGAAGGGATTCCCCAGATCTCGACGGGGGACATGCTGCGGGCCGCGATGGTGGCGGAGACGCCGCTGGGCCAGCAGGCCAAGGCATACGTGGACCGCGGCGAGCTCGTCCCCGACGATGTCATGATCGGGCTCATCGCCGAACGGCTCGCCCAGCCTGACGCGCAGCGGGGGTTCGTGCTGGACGGGTTTCCCCGGACGCTGCCTCAGGCGAAGGCACTGGACGAAGTTCTGGCGGAGAGCGGCCGCACGCTTGATGCGGTCCTCTACTTCCGCGTCAGCGACGAGACCGTGGTGCGCCGCCTCGGCGGGCGGTGGGTGTGCCGGAAGAACGGCCATATCTATCACCTGGAGTACCGGCCCCCGAAGGTGAGCGGCCGGTGCGATGTCGACGGCAGCGAGCTGTTCCAGCGACCTGACGATCGGGCCGAGACGGTGCGGCACCGCCTCGAGGTCTACCACCGCGAGACGGAGCCGGTGGTCGAGTTCTACCGGGCGCGCGGACTGCTGGCGACGATCGATGCCGAGGGCGAGGTCGAGGACATCTACCGGACGCTCCTGGGCGCGATCCGGGCGCGGGTGAAACTCGGAGCCCAGGCGCAGGGCGGATGATGCGTACCGCGATGATCATCCTGAAAACGGCGGACGAAATCGACCGGATGCGCCGCGCGGGCATCCTCGCGGCGGAAGCGCTGCGGGAAGTCGCCCGGATGGTCAAGCCGGGAGTGACCGGCGCCCATTTGGACCGGATCGGGGAGGAATTCATCCGCAGTCGGGGTGGCGTCCCGTCCTTTAAAGGCTACCGGGGATTCCCATCCAGTCTGTGCGTCTCGGTGAACGATGAGGTCGTGCACGGGATCCCCGATGGGCGGCCGCTTCGGGACGGGGAGATCGTGTCCATCGACCTCGGGGTGGTGCTCGACGAGTTCCACGGCGACATCGCCGTGACGCTCCCCGTGGGCGAGGTCGGCAAGGACGTGCAGAAGCTGCTCACGGTTGCGCGTGAATCGTTGTTCAAGGGGATCGACGCGGTCCGCCCGGGACGGCGGCTGGGTGACGTGGGCGTGGCCATCCAGCGCCACGCCGAACGGGCCGGCTTCTCGGTGGTACGCGACTTCGCGGGACACGGCATCGGGCGCCAACTGCACGAGGAGCCCCAGGTCCCCAACTTCGGGGAAGCGGGGACCGGGCCGGTGCTGCGGGTCGGCATGACGCTCGCTATCGAACCCATGGTCAACGCCGGGGGCTACGAGGTCTACATGGACGAGGACGGATGGACGGTCCGGACGCGCGACCGCCGGCCTTCCGCGCACTTTGAGCACACCGTCGCCGTCGCCCAGGATGGCCCGCAGGTGCTGACGGCCATCCCGGACGGCGTGCTGTAGGTGCGTGGACGGAACTGCGATCCACGGGTATAATGAGAATTCGTGCTGCGGCGCCCGAACGTCGCAGCAGGAGGAGTAATGCCCAAGAAAGATATGATTGAAGTCGAGGGGGCGGTCGTCGAGGTGATGCCCAACGCCGTGTTCCGTGTGGAGCTGCAGAGTGGCCACAAGGTCCTGGCGCACATCTCCGGCAAGATGCGGATCAACTTCATCCGTATTCTTCCCGGAGACCGCGTGAAGGTGGAGCTCTCGCCCTACGACCCGACCCGCGGCCGGATCACCTACCGGTACCGGTAAGGGAGTACGCCATGAAGGTTCGAGCGTCAGTGAGACGCATGTGTGAAAAGTGCAAAGTCATCAAGCGGGGGCGGCGCGTGTACATCATTTGCGACAACCCCAAGCACAAACAGAAGCAGGGGTAGGAGGAATCCGATGGCCCGTATAGCCGGCGTCGATCTGCCCAGAGAGAAGCGCGTCGAGGCGGCCCTCCCGTACATCTTCGGGATCGGGCCGAGCCGCACGCGCCAGATCCTGGCCGCGACCAAAGTGAACCCGGATACCCGGGTGCGCAACCTGACCGAAGAGGAAGTCACACGGCTGCGCGAACACATTGACCGGAATTTCAAGGTGGAGGGCGATCTACGGCGGGATATCGCCATGGACATTCGCCGCCTGACGGAGATCGGCAGCTTCCGTGGGCAACGGCACCGCAGGAGCCTGCCGGTGCGAGGACAGCGGACCCGCACGAACGCGCGCACCCGCAAGGGCAAGAAGAAGACGGTCAGCTCCGGACGCCGCCGGGTCGAGAAGAAGTAGGAGGGTTGCATGGTCAAGAAGGCGCGAGGACGGAAGCGAGAGCGGAAAAATGTGCCGGTCGGGATCGCGCACATCCAGTCGACGTTCAACAACACGATCGTGACGATCAGCGACAACCAGGGCAACGTGCTGGCCTGGTCCAGCGCCGGCCAGACCGGGTTCAAGGGGTCGCGTAAGGGCACCCCGTTTGCCGCGGGGCTGGCGGCAGAGGCCGCCGCGCGCAAGGCGATGGAGCACGGCGTGAAGCTGGTCGAGGTGTTCGTGAAGGGACCCGGCGCCGGGCGGGAAGCGGCCATCCGCGCGCTGCAGTCCGCCGGCCTCGAGGTGAACCTGATCCGCGACGTGACGCCGATCCCGCACAACGGCTGCCGGCCGCCTAAGCGCCGGAGAGTCTGAGTCCAGGCAGGAGGATTGGATGGGACGTTACACCGATGCAGTGTGCAGGCTGTGCCGCCGCGAGGGCATGAAGCTCTACCTCAAGGGCGAGAAGTGCTACACCGAGAAGTGCCCGGTCCACAAGCGGCCGGTGCCTCCGGGGATGCACGGCCAGGGGCGGCGCAAACTCAGCGAGTTCGGCGTACGGCTGCGCGAGAAGCAGAAGCTGCGCCGGATCTACGGGGTGTTTGAGACGCAGTTCAAGACCTACTTCCAGCAGGCCGCCCGGCACAAGGGTGTCACCGGGGTACGGCTGTTGCAGCTGCTCGAGACGCGGCTGGACAACGTGGTCTACCGCCTCGGGTACGCGACCTCCCGCAAGGAGGCGCGGCAGATGGTGCTGCACGGTCACGTCCAGATCAACGGCCGAAAAGTGAACGTCCCGTCGTACCAGTTGAAGCCCGGGGACGTCATTTCCCCGACCGCCCGCGGCAAGGAGCACCCCCGCGTGAAGGAGCTCGCCGCGACCGGACTGCGAACGTTGCCCTCGTGGCTGGAGTTCAACGCGGAGCGGCTGGAAGGCCGGATGCTGTCCTTGCCCGCGCGCGAAGAGATCGACGTGCCGGTAGCGGAACAGCTGATCGTCGAGTATTATTCTCGATAACCTAAAGCCAGGATATTGCTGCGGCCCTTTCGGGCCTCGCAATGACATCAGGAGGTTCTAATGAGTATCGCTACAGTCTGGGAAGCACCGAAGACGAAAATCGAGTACGCCGAACTCTCCGAGACGTACGGAAAATTCATCGTCGAGCCCCTCGATCGCGGGTTCGGCGTGACGCTGGGGAACGCGCTGCGCCGGACGCTGTTGGGGGCCATCCCGGGCGCAGCGGTTACGTCCGTGAAGATCGAAGGCGTGCTGCACGAGTTCTCCACGATCCCCGGCGTGGTCGAGGACGTCACGCAGGTCATCCTCAACCTCAAGGAGATGACGCTGCGGCTGCACACCGATAAGCCGAAGCTCCTGCGCCTGGAGGCTCGGGGCAAGAAAGCCGTCACCGCCGCGGACGTGCTCGAGGACGCCGAGGTGGATATCCTCAATCCCGACCTGCATGTCGCCACGTTGGACAAGAAGGATGCGAAGCTGGCGATGGAGCTGGTCGTGGAGCGGGGACGCGGCTATGTCCCGGCCGAGAAGCACCGCAAGAGCGAGCACGTGATCGGGGTCATCCCTGTAGACTCCATTTTCTCTCCGATTCAGAAGGTGAATTACGTCGTCGAAGACACCCGCGGCGGCACGATGGAGATGGACCGATTGGTCCTGGAAGTCTGGACGGATGGCTCCATCCGGCCGGAAGAAGCGGTGCAGGAAGCCGCCAAGACCATGATCGAGTCCTTCAAGCTCTTTGCGGGCATGGGCGAGGAGTCGGAGGCCTACGCGGGGCTGGAGCCCGGCGCCGACGCCCAGATGGCCAAACTCTACGCGATGCCGATCGAGGAGCTCGACCTCTCCGTGCGGCCCTATAACTGTCTCAAGCGTGCCGGGATCAACACCGTCGGCGACTTGATGCAGCGC